>JAOAGX010000226.1 GCA_026415535.1 Armatimonadota bacterium
GGGACGTACGCCGGCGCAATAGGCTATTTCAGCTACGCCGGAGATATGGACACGTGTATAACAATACGCACCATTCTGATACAAAGCGATACGGCCTATGTGCAGGCTGGTGCTGGAATTGTCGCCGACTCGGACCCCGCCCGCGAATACGAAGAAACTCAGAACAAGGCGATGGCAATGATTAGGGCGATTGAGATGGCTGAGCGCGGATTGGAATAGTTGGTCGAACATCGTTGGGAGAGATAGCGATGATCCTCATAATAGATAACTATGACAGCTTCACATATAACCTGGTTCAGTATCTGGGAGAGATGGGTCAGCAGTTGAAGGTGTTCCGCAATGACCAGATCACTATCGAAGAGATCGAACAAATGGCACCGGATCGAATAGTCATCTCTCCTGGTCCATGCACCCCAAATGAGGCTGGGATATCCATTGAAACAATAAAGCATTTTGCTGGCAAAATCCCGATTCTAGGTGTGTGCCTCGGACATCAGAGCATCGGACAGGCGTTCGGAGGAGAAATCGTGCGAGCACCCAGGTTGATGCATGGCAAGACTTCGATGATCTACCATGACGGAGAAGGCGTATTTAGAGGATTGCCAAACCCGTTCGAGGCAACGCGGTATCACTCTCTGGTAATTCGCCGCGAGACAATGCCTGACTGCCTCCAGATAACAGCCGAGACTGATATGCGTGAGGTAATGGGCGTACGTCACAAGAAGTTTCCGATAGAGGGAGTACAATTCCACCCCGAATCGATATTGACCAGAGAGGGCAAGAAGCTGCTGGCAAATTTTGTTGGGACCTAGGAACAAGCTGACGGAGGCCGGAGGGATAACGGAATGATAAGAGAGGCGATCAGGAAGGTAGTCGAGGGACAGGACTTAAGCGAGACAGAGGCAATTGCAGCCATGACGGAAATAATGGACGGCGAAGCTACTCCCGCGCAGGTGGCGTCCTTCATCACGGCCTTGAGAATGAAAGGGGAAACGGTCGAGGAAATCACCGGTTTCGTAAAAGTAATGCGTGAAAAGTCCGTCAAGGTGACGCCGAAGACAACCGATCTGCTCGACACGTGCGGAACTGGCGGCGACCGACTCAACACGTTCAATATTTCAACAACATCAACGTTCGTGGTAGTGGGTGCAGGAGTTAGGGTGGCCAAGCACGGCAATCGCGCTGCGTCAAGCACCTGCGGCAGCGCCGATGTGCTCGAAGCGCTCGGGGTTAACCTCAACCTGTCGCCGCACCAAATCGCAACGTGCATCGAAACCGTCGGTGTAGGATTTATGTTCGCGCCAGCTATGCACCCGGCGATGAAGCACGCAATCGGCCCCAGAAAGGAAATCGGTATTAGGACCGTGTTCAATATCCTAGGCCCGATGACCAACCCGGCCGGGGCGAAGCGGCAGGTGATAGGAGTGTTTTCCCCGGACCTTACTGAAAAAATGGCGAACGTGCTCAAGTCGCTCGGAACAAAGCGAGCGATGGTTTTTCATGGACTGGCTGGACTCGACGAAATGTCTACACTAGGAGAAACCAAGGTTAGCGAGTTGAAGGACGAATCTGTGGTCACCTATACGATTACCCCGGAGGACGTCGGGCTACCAAGGGTCGATCCGAAAATGTTGTCGGCAGGAGACGGAAGCATCACCGAGAACGTTCAAGCACTGCTGGACGTGCTTGATGGCAAGCCGGGACCAAAAAGAGACATCGTGCTTCTGAACGCAGCCGCAGCGCTTGTGGTCGCAGAAAAGGCTGCTGATTTGCGCGAAGGTATTTCAGTCGCAGCCGAGGCAATAGACTCGGGCGCAGCAATGAGAGCACTGGAAGCATTTAAATTACTAACTCAAGAGTTGGGCAAAAGTTGATCCTGGACCGAATACTTGATGTAAAGCGAGCCGAAGTGGAGCGGCGGAAGGCGGCGTTTCCTATACGTGAGCTCAAGTCGAGGATAGGTGACGCGCCTATTCCGCTCGACTTTGCCAAGCGTCTCGTGCGAAACCAAGCTGGGCTTCCGGCAGTAATCGCTGAGGTAAAAAAGGCGTCGCCTTCAAAGGGCGTGATCCGTGAGGACTTTGAACCGGTTTCCATCGCCACATCCTACGAGGATGCAGGCGCGGCAGCGATATCAGTGTTGACGGACGAAGAGTTTTTCCAGGGATCGCTTTCCTACCTTCGCCAGGTCAAGCAGGCAGTCTCGATACCGGTACTACGCAAGGATTTCATCATAGACGAGTATCAGGTCTTCGAGTCTCGCGCGGCTGGTGCGGACGCAATCCTTCTGATCGTCGCCGCATTGGAAAGAGACATCCTTTGCAAACTCATGAACCGCGCCAATGAGATTGGGCTGCACTGCCTGGTGGAAGTGCACGACGAAGCCGAAATGGAAATCGCAATCGACGTGTGCGCACCGATTATCGGGATCAATAACAGGAACCTGAAAACATTCGAGGTCTCCCTCGACACCACTGCGCGACTGCTGCCGATGATTCCAAGGGCTAAGAAAGTCAGCGAGAGCGGAATTTTCACGCGTGATGACCTGATCAAGCTGGGAAGGCTCGGGATCGACGCGGTCCTGATCGGAGAGGCTTTGATGCGAGAGAGAGACGTTGGGGCTAAGTTGAGAGAGTTGCTCGGCACTTAGCGTTTGATTTGCGTGTTTTATAAAAATAGCAACGGGCCGACTCGGAGTTTATGCTGAGAGTTTACTCAGCCGTCATCCCAAGTGCAGTGACGGATCTCAGCGTCTATGCAGCGCAAGGATTCTTCGCTCCGCTCAGGATGACGAGTCACTCGGTGTCACAATTAGCATATATCACATTTAGCGGTTGTCATCCTGAGCGCACCGAAGGATACAGCAACTACGAAACCAAAACAGAAACAGAAGGACATGACACTGGTTAAAATATGCGGGATCACAAACGTCGCGGACGCGCTGGCGGCGGTAGAGGCAGGTGCAAACCTGATAGGGTTTGTCTTCGCCGAAAGCCCGCGGCAGATCGACCCATTCACTGCCAAGCATATTGTTCGAACTGTTAGCGGGGCCGTGCGGACGGTCGGTGTGTTTACCGAAGAATCCAGCATAGTGCTCAAAGTAATGGACGAGTGTAATCTCGACTACGTCCAGCTACATGGCGGACAGAGCGAAGAATTTGCCGAAAGAATCGGTGCTGAACGGGTTATACGTGCCGTGCGGGTTAAAGGAGAAAGGACTATCGCGAACTTGGACCTCTTCCAAAACGCCATCTACTACTTGCTCGATACATACCGCGAGGGAATCGCCGGGGGCACAGGAGAAACATTCGACTGGGAGCTTGCTATCCGAGCCAAATCGGCTGGCAAGCCCATTTTTCTCTCGGGTGGACTCAACCCAGAGAACGTGTTTGACGCGGTCCAACGAGTAAGACCGTTCGCAGTTGACGCATCGAGTGGATTAGAGTCGTCACCAGGCGTCAAGGACCACAACAAGATCAAGGAGTTCATCAACAATGTCCGAAAGTCAGACGCAACTACCTGACGCGCATGGTCATTTCGGCCCTTACGGGGGCAGATACGTGCCGGAGATACTCATACCGGCCTTGGACGAGTTGACGGCCGCATACGAAAAGCACAAGAATGATCAAGATTTCCGTGTCGAGTTGGACTATTATCTGCGGGATTACGTCGGCCGCCCTACCCCACTCTACTTTGCCGAGAGAATGACCAAATCGCTTGGCGGCGCAAAGGTCTACCTCAAACGCGAAGACCTCTGCCATACCGGCGCACATAAGCTCAACAACGTGATGGGACAGATCCTCCTTGCACGACGAATGGGTAAACCGCGCATCATTGCAGAGACCGGCGCAGGTCAACACGGTGTAGCAACGGCTACCGCCTGCGCACTTTTCGGACTGAAGTGCCGCATATATATGGGCGTCGAAGATATGGAGCGGCAGGCCCTGAACGTATTTCGGATGCGCCTCCTGGGGGCTGAGGTAGCACCGGTCACAACCGGTACGAAAACTCTAAAAGACGCAACTAGCGAGGCCATAAGAGACTGGGTCACAAA
>JAOAGX010000227.1 GCA_026415535.1 Armatimonadota bacterium
GGTTTCGAGACGGTGCCTTTCGACTCTCCCGCCGATGTGTATATCATTAATACATGTACAGTCACCAGCGTTGCCGACTCGAAGTCGCGCGCGGCGATACGAAGGGCTATTCGGCTGAATCCACATGCATTCGTAGCCGTCTCGGGATGCTACGCCGACTTGGAACCGGGGCGCATTGAAGACATCGAAGGCGTAGATCTGATCGTGCCCAATACCCAGAAGGATCTGATACCCGAACGAATACTGGCTCATTTCTTCACCGACATTCGAGAAGGTAGCCTCTCGGTAAACAACAAGATCGCCCGTCCCCGGTCGCGTACTCGGGCAGTAGTGAAGGTTCAGGATGGATGCGATCAGTTCTGCTCCTATTGCGTAGTGCCCTATGCTCGCCCCGGAAGGCGATCAAGACCGATCGGAGAAGTGCTGAAAGAAATCGAGGCCCTAGCGGGCTTTGGATACAAAGAAGTAGTTCTTACCGGCATTCGGCTAGGGGCCTATTCGGACGGTTCAACACGTTTGCCTGGACTGATTCGCGAGGTTTCACGCTTCGACGAAATACGTCGCATCAGACTTAGTTCGATAGAACCTTGGGAAATCGACGACGAAATGCTGGACATGATGCGTCACCCTAAGGTCTGCCGACATCTGCACATCCCTCTACAAAGCGGTGACGACGACGTGTTGGCACGTATGAATCGGCCATATACCGGCCGACAGTATTTGGACCTTATAAGCCGAGTTCGAAAAGCGCTGCCGGACGTCGGAATTACAACCGACGTGATGGTAGGTTTCCCAGGAGAAAGCGAGGCTGCATTCCGAAATACAGTCTCAGTTGTAGAAAGGGCCCGTTTCTCAAGGCTCCATGTGTTCCGCTACTCGCCCCGCAAGCACACAACCGCGGCCGAAATGCCTAATCAAATTGATGAGGCCACCAAAAAATTACGAGCCGAAAAGCTGGTAGAGATGGGGAGAATAGCTGTGCGAGAATTCGCGAGATCATTTGTCGGACGGGTTGTTGAAGTGTTGGTGGAGAGCCGTCCGATCATGCTTCGGAACGAGAAGCAGTCACCGAACAGAACTACAAAGCGTATAGTGATGCTCAGTGGCTTTGCCGATAATTATGTGGACGTTAGGTTCCCGGGAAGCAAGTTGCTCGTAGGCGAGATTGTCCCGGTGACAATCACCGGCGTCGACGAGGTCGGCAGAGCGGTCGGAGAAATCGCGGTCACGAAAGCACGATATTTGGAAAACCGCCAAGAGCTGTTTGACATGATCTCGTGATTCGCACTTTCGCGCCTTTGTAACCAGAAAAGTGTAATCATACGAGGGGGGTTAAGAGGTTGTCTGACTGCGTATTCTGCAAGATCGCGAACAAGGAAATGGGCAAACTCGTCTACGAAGACGAAACGGTAGCGGCTTTCGACGATCTGAACCCGCAGGCACCGGTGCACGTTCTGATCGTGCCAAAACGTCATATTGCGCGAATTTCGGATGTTGCAAACGGCGAGGACGCCACCCTGATGGGACACATACTCGTCGTGGCAAACGAGATCGCGCGCGAACGCGGAATAACCGAGAATGGATATCGGATCGTTGTGAATTGCAACGAGGATGCCGGGCAATCGGTATGGCACGTGCACTTTCATTTGCTTGGCGGTCGCAAGATGAACTGGCCTCCGGGATAGAAAGCAACGGTCAATCACATTCTAAGCCCGGGTTGACATGCCAGGTGTGCGGCGGGTATAATGAGTTTCGTCAACATAATTAGGCAAACGGCTAACAGTAACGTGGGTATAGCGGATTTGGCTTTGTAGCTACAATTGTGACCTCCCCTGTTCCCTCGTCGTGCGATGGGATAGGGCGTAACGGTATAGCAGCATCGCCAATCCTGTCCCCCCACCGGAACGAACGTCTAGCCAGAGACTTGCGATGGAGGAGGGATTATGGTTGGCACAGGTTCAGGTAAAGCCGAACGAGAGCCTTGACAGCGCTTTGAAGCGGTTCAAGAAAGTGCTTCAGCAAACAGGTATCCTGAAGGAAGCCAAAGAGCATGAGCACTACGAAAAACCGTCCGATAAGCGCCGAAAGGCCGAGGCGGCCAGGCGCCGGAAACTAGCTCGTAAGGGGAGCTAGTCAGCATCGCTCGTTACGTACGTGATAACCGTACGCACTCATTCGAAAGAAGTGAATTCGGATTGCTGTAAAAAGTCGAATTCGCCTGATCAAGGAATGACTAGAGTGATGCGGTTTCCGGGGAGCTGAGCTATGTCGCTAATTGAGAAGCTTCAGGACGATCTGAAGCTTGCACTAAAAAGCAGAGATGAGTCGAGAGTATCGACCATTCGGCTTCTTTTGTCGTCGGTGAGCTACGCCCGAATCGAAAAGGGCGACGAGCTCACCGATGACGAGGTTTTGCAGGTGCTCGCCAAAGCGGCCAAGACGCGAAGAGAATCCATCGAAGCCGCCGAAAGCGGTGGACGCAAGGACATCGCGCAAAAGGAGCGCGCGGAGCTCGAAATAATCAACTCCTATCTTCCCACACCTCTTGACGAGGCCGAGATAGAGGCTATCGCTAGAGAGATCGCCTCCGACGTTGGCGCGAACGACGTGAAAGACCGTGGCAAGGTTATGGGCCCGCTGATGCAGCGGATTCGCGGTCGCGCCGATGGCAAGCTCGTCAGTCAGGTAGTGGAACGGATATTGCGGGGCTGACCTCGCACCACTATGAAACCACGTCTACCCCTTCTCAAACGAAGCGGGAAACCCGATTCCAATAAGAACGGTAGGAATGTGCATGTCAACCTACCGCGAATCGCGCTGGCAGTAGGCACAATTGTGCTGCTCTCGGTAATTCTCTCCATCCACATGCTTCCGAACAAGGTCACGCTCAAGATCGGTGACATCAGTCCGGAGAATATTATTGCCCAACGAACCGAGCGCTACATCGACGTTGAGGAAACGGAACTAAGACGAGCGCAAGCTGCGGCCAGCGCCGGGCGAGTCTACGACCCTGTTCCCAATGCTACAGACCAAGCAGTCAAGGCGTTGAAGACCATTCTTGCAACCGTCACCACAATTCGCGAAGGATCAGGTCGGCTCTCTGCGGATCTGAAAGCAGCACGTGTCCGTGAACGCATAGGCCCGTTACTCGGCACGCTCGTATCAGATGACACACTCGAATACTTGGTTTCGACCGATGCAGCCGGCCTGCGCGAGATCGAGGAATGCGCGCTCAGAATCATAAGTTCGGCGATGAGCCGCGAAATAAGAGAGGATCCAGCTGATTTGCGCAAGGCACGTGCAGAGGTTATGTTAGAAGCACGGCGTCTTACTGCCGACCGCAACATGGCTGAGGCTGTCGGCGAGCTTGCACGATGCGTTATAAGACCGAATCAAATATATAACGAACAGCGAACCCTGGCTCGACAAGAACGAGCGCGAAAAGAAGTCAGACCGTCCTACGGGCTCATCGTACGCGGTGAGACAGTAATCGCCAAGGGCGAGCGAGTCCTGCCGGAACATATAACAAAATTTGAAGCCCTAGGACTGAGGCGACCCAAACTCGACGCTCGCTCAGTAGTAGCCGTAACTGCTCTAGTTGTCACTATCGTGCTGCTCGTTATTGCTTACCTGAGAAGGTTCCACCCCGAAGTCTACGCCAGCACAAAGGCACTGTTGCTGCTTTCGATCCTGGTGCTGATGAGCACAATCGGACTCCGCATCGGCGGAAGTCTTTTGGGTGTACCGCTTAGTCCGGCACAAGTCGGACACTTGGGCACGCTTTGGGTCGTGATCGCCGGAATGTTTACTGCAGTTCTTGTCAACCGGCAGGTAGCAATTTTGATCTCCACTTTGCTAGCAATGGTGCTGGCGATGATACTCGGCAATGAGCTCAGGCATGCATCCATTGCGCTGTTGACGGCACTGGTGGCCATTTACTGCGTAGCGGACATAAAGGGCCGCAGCGACCTGATACGCACGGCAGGATCGATCGCAGGAGTGGGTATAGCACTGGTATGGATTACTGGCGGGATCGCAGGCGATACTG
>JAOAGX010000228.1 GCA_026415535.1 Armatimonadota bacterium
GCCGCAGTAGATAGTCTAGGCGAGGCGGTCGCTACTGCTGAAAAGACTGCTGCAATCGATCCGAAGTTTTCCGATATTGCTGAACAGCTACATACCGCACTGGTAGCTGCCCAGGAGGCCGTACTCGCTATACGCGATTACCAGGAGCAGATCGAAGCCGACCCGAAGCGACTTGAGGAAATCGAGGAGCGTTTGGATTTGATACGCAGGTTAAAACGCAAGTATGGTGACACCATAGAGGATGTGATCCGTTACGGCTCGGAGCTCTCGTCCAAACTCACTGAACTGGAAAAAGCGGAAGAGCGTCTGTCAGAGATCGAGAGTCGATCAAATGAGTTGCAAACCCAACTACACGAATTATGTAATAGGCTTACCGCGTTACGGCGCAAAGGCGCAACAGATTTTAAAAGGCGTGTAGAAGAAGAACTATCAGACCTAGCTATGGCAAACGCTCGTTTCGAAGTATCGATCGAACCTGCTGAGCTCGGTCCCTATGGCGCTGATGCAGTAGAGTTCCTGATATCCCCTAACCCCGGAGAACCTCTAAAACCCCTCGCAAAGGTGGCATCAGGTGGCGAAATATCACGAATAATGCTCGCGTTGAAAACGGTCAGCAAGAAGCCTGAGGTTCCCGTACTCGTATTTGATGAGATCGATGCGGGCATTGGGGGTC
Source organism: Armatimonadota bacterium (assembly GCA_026415535.1). Taxonomy (GTDB): domain Bacteria; phylum Armatimonadota; class UBA5829; order UBA5829; family UBA5829; genus CALJES01. Next base: position 674 of record JAOAGX010000228.1, read on the forward strand.
TAACTGCCCAGGTGCTTGGCGAAAAATTGACGGCACTCGCCTCTAAATGCCAAGTGCTCTGCGTGACTCACCTACCCCAGATAGCAAGCAAGGCCGACACCCAAATCGGTATCGAAAAGGTTGTGGCCGCCGGGAGAACTATTGTCACCGCTCGAAAGCTGACTGGTGAAGATCGAGTTATCGAAATCGCCCGCATGCTTGGAGACGACAGCGGATCAGCAGCCGCAACTTTGCATGCCAGGGAGATGTTGAGATCAACTTCTGAGAACAGAGACGACTCGAAGCCTATCAGCGGCAATGCCCACGTTGAAGACTGTCCTAGACCATCCAGGAGGACCTAACAGTGCGGGTCAGCGGCACTGTACGCGTTGACAAGCGCACTAAGAACCTGGCTAAGCGATTAAAGCCGGGCGACATCGCGGTGATTGACCATCAAGACATCGACTCGACCGCGGCTGAAATGCTCGTAGAAGCTAGACCGGCAGCGGTTGTGAACGCTGCGCAGTCGTGTTCGGGCAGGTATCCGAACCTTGGTCCAAGTGTGTTGCTCAAGAGCCATATTCCTATAATCGACGAAGTGGGCCAGTCAGTCTTGATCAAGCTCCGCGAAGGCGACCGCGTGGAGATCGAGGATGGACGCGTTTTGAAAGATGGGAATGTCGTGGCAGTCGGCAAGGTCCTGACAGAGGATCAGATAGAGCAATGCATCGCGCAAGCACGCAGCAATTTGGAACAGATACTAGCAGAGTTCGCAGAAAATACGCTCTCATATGTCAAACAGGAAAAATCCCTTTTACTAGACCCAGCCAATCTTCCGAGTATCCGCACGCAGATAAACAACCGCCATGCACTTGTCGTTGTTCGCGGGGAAGGTTACAAAGAGGATCTGGCGATGATCCGCGGGTACATTCGAGAAGTCAAGCCCATCCTAATCGGCGTTGACGGCGGTGCAGATGCGCTGGTAGAAATGGGATTTAAGCCGGACATTATCGTCGGCGATATGGATAGCGTAAGCGACGATACACTGCGTTGCGGGGCTGAACTCATCGTTCACGCATACACAAGTGGCGAAGCTCCTGGGCTGGACCGACTAAACCGTCTCGGCCTGCAGGCACAGGTTTGCCCTATTCCGGGAACAAGTGAAGACTTGGCTTTGCTGCTTGCCTACGAGAAAGGCGCCGAACTAATAGTCGCAGTTGGCACCCACTCGAATTTGATCGACTTTCTGGACAAGGGTCGGAAGGGAATGTCAAGCACGTTTCTAGTGCGGCTCAGAGTAGGCAACAGACTCGTTGATGCAAAGGGTGTCAGTAAGTTATATCGTCCTCAGCCAAGCCTCAAATACGTCGGCGTGTTGGCTCTTGCGGCGCTTGTAGTCATTTTCACAGTCGTTGCTCTGTCGCCGACTGCTCAAGAGAGGATACACTCGATGCTTCAGGATTACCGCGCACAGTTTTGGGAAATTTACACGCGTCTGCGCCCATGGGAATGGAGAAAGTGAATGATAGACATCAGGTACCACGTTTACAGCCTCGCTGCTGTATTCTTCGCCCTAGCCGTAGGCGTAGTCTTGGGAACAACATTTGCCAAATCCTCGCCACCATCAGAGCTAGAAAGGCGAACCATCCTGCGGTATGAAAACTCGATGCGAATCCTAAAAAGGGAAATCGAAAAGGCAACCGAAGGAGCGGCAAGGTACGAAGCTTTGGCGCGGGCAAGTGAGGAGTTTTGCAAAGCAATACTGCCTGTGTTAGTCAAAGGAAAACTTGAGTGGCGAAACGTGGCTATTATCCAGACGGGCGATTACGATGATCTTACGGGTTCTGTAAAGCATGTGTTAGAACTTGCTGGCGCTAACGTGATCAGCATTACCACATTGAACCGCAGATTTCCATTCGATAACGAGGAACGAATTGACTCTGTACTGGCGGAATGCGGCGTACTAACAGCCGACCAGGCGAAGAAACCCCTGCAAAAACTATACGAAATCCTGGCGGGCACGGTAACGGTGGGAACGCACAGTCATTTGTTGGAACCGCTTGAACGTCTTGGGGTGGCACGTTTTGACGGTAGCTACGATAGATATAGGAGGGTTCGCCTGATTGTATTGGTGGGGGGTTCTAGTTCCGAATCAAACAATACCGCGGACACGGTAGATTCACGGTTAATCGCGGCATTGAACGGATTCGGAGCAACCATTGTTGGATGCGAAAGCTCAAATGTGGCAAGCTCATATGTGCCGTTTTGGCAGAAAGCAGGTATAGCAACCGTGGACAATGCGGACTCCGCAATCGGTCAGACAGCATTGGTGTACGCCCTCAACGGAGAAAAAGCCAACTTTGGCATCAAACCGACTGCTGACCGATTAGTCCCTCAAACCTTGGAGGGCACATAGGTTGTCGCAGATTGCAGTATTGATTCCAGCATACAACGAAGAGGACCGAGTGGCAGACACTGTGAGGGCAGTATCACGTATTCCTGGGGTCGGTGAAATCATAGTTATAGATGACGGGTCGAAGGACGAAACTGCCAAGAGGGCCCGAGAAGCAGGTGCACAGGTAATACAGCTTGACCGCAACAGAGGAAAAGGCGCTGCACTGAACGCAGGACTTGCTGCAACCAAAGCCGACATTATTCTGATGCTGGACGCTGACCTGGGTTCATCAGCGAGCGAGGCTTCACGCTTGCTTGAACCAATCCTAAGAGGCGAAGCCGAAATGTCGATCGCGGTACTAAAGACTCCCGCCGGACACCGCGGCGGCTTCGGATGCGTTATGAAGCTAGCGAAGTGGGCAGTTAGAAAATACGGTGGTGCGAACGTTAGAGCTGCGCTTTCCGGCCAGCGAGCTGTACACAGAACGGTGTTGGAAGATATTGGGGGCTTCGCCGAAGGATTCGGGGTAGAAACAGCCCTTACCATCGACGCACTCAGAAAAGGCTACCGTCTAGTGGAAATCGAGCTGCCGCTTACCCATCGCTACACAGGACGTGATTGGCAAGGCTTCGTACACCGGTTCCGACAATTTCTGGACATCCTGAAAGTGGCGTGGCAAAGACGTAGGAAGGAGTTCTGAGTATCGCGCGAAGAGTTACATATTAGGCGCTTCGATCATCTAGCGAGGGGGAAATATGTCTTCAGCGAAAAGTAATCTTACACGACGTGAGTTCATAAAAGCCTCCGGTGTTGCCGTGGCGGCGGTCGGATTAGGTGTAGGTTCGGCTGCCTACGCTGAAGAGGACAAGGGGAAATCTGTACCGCCAAGTGAAAAGATCGTGTTGGGCATAATAGGCTGTGGCGGCCGAGGTCAGAGTCATATAGCTGTCTCTTATACACATCT
>JAOAGX010000229.1 GCA_026415535.1 Armatimonadota bacterium
TCGACCACTTTGGGAGACGGATCCACAGCCACACGAATTCGTCTAACCTCTTGCTTTTGATCACCGACATGAAGGCCGATCGCATCACCGTCATTCGCAAGCCAGGGCGGTGCTATCCGATCCAAAACTTCGATCACTTCTGCCAAGATCGGCATGGTTCGTAATCCTTTCTCATACGAAAACATTTGTCTTTCTTGCAATCAAGACTTACGAGCTACCTCTGCAAAACTCCTGCAAGACCTATTGCGTCTGGAAATGGTTGGCATTCTTCGAAGAACCCCCGGGCCTCGCACCAAGTCATCCGTCTCGGCACGTTGTTAATCTCGGCACCTCGCTCATACCAGCACGGCATTCGCCTCGGCATGTCATTCTAGGCATGATGTGCCATTCTGGACATGATGTGTCATTCTGGGCATGATATGTCATTCTGAGCATGACACGTCATTCTGAGCATGACACGTCATTCTGAGCATGACACGTCATTCTGAGCGCAGCGAAGAATCTCGTGCGTTTGGGTGGACCAGGACGTCGCGTTGAGATCCTTCGCTTCGCTCAGGATGACAAGGAGACGTCGTTCTGAGCACAAGCGAAGAATCTCGGTGTCATCACCTTCGTCACCTCCGTCATTCTGAGCGTAGCGAAGAATCTCCCACATACTGAACTTTTCTACCACTAGGCAAGTTTACGAGCGCGTTAAGCTGTGATAGACTAGCAGCAGACCAGCCTGAATACGTCGAGCCTTTAGTTTTTGGTTTCGCAAGACAGTAGGCACATTAGGTTGTTGTGATAAGCGCGTTATTGTTATATTTCAACAGCCTCGAATTCAAAATCGGCCCCAAATGAGAATCCGACTTCCCAGCATTGTTGAAACTCCTATTGCTCCGCTCAAGGTGCGTGTACGCGTCCTCCGGCAGGTCATCGGGTATCTCGGACCCGGCTTCTTCGTGACGGTCGGATTCATCGACCCGGGAAATTGGGCGACCAACATCGCCGCCGGATCGGAGTTTAACTACAAGCTGCTGTGGGTTGTGGCGCTGGGCACCCTAGTTCTGATCTTGTGGCAACACATGTCAGCTCACCTTGGGATCGTAACCGGCATGTGCTTGGCAGAAGCCGTTCACGAACACGTAAAACCGATTTCGCGCTTTATCTACGGTGCGACCGCGATGGCGGCCTGTGTCGCAACCGCGTTAGCCGAGATACTCGGAGCCGCGCTTGGGCTTTCGATCTTGTTCGGTGTTCCAATGAGAATCGGAGCGGTTTGCGCTGGAGTGTTCGTGCTCGCGGTTATCTGGCTTCAGCAATATCGTGCGCTGGAACGGCTGATAGTAGGGTTTGTAAGCGCGATAGGACTATGTTACTTGATCGAGCTTTACCTGGTAAAGCCAGACTGGGCACGTGCTGCGTATCATATGTTCGTTCCTCAGCTCAACTCATCTAGCATAGTAGTGGCGATGGGAGTGTTGGGAGCTGTAGTTATGCCGCATAACCTGTATCTGCACTCCGAAGTGATCCAAAACCGCGATTGGAAAGGAAGATCCGAAGAGGAAACGCGCCGCTTGTTGAGATTCGAGTTCGTAGACACGCTATTCGCAATGCTGGTAGGAATGGCGATCAACTCCGCTATGGTCATCGTAGCTGCATCCGTCTTCTACCGGCACGGAGTTCATGTTTCCGAGCTGGCTCAGGCAGCCGAAACATTGAAACCACTTGTGGGCAATCTGGCAAGTGTAGTTTTTGGAGTGGCGCTGCTGTTCTCGGGGCTTTCCTCCTCCATAACTTCCGGCATCGCAGGCGGCACGACATTCAGCGGCTATCTGGGTCGCCGCACTGAGCTAGAAAGTCCCTGGTTCCGCGCCGGTTTGATCCTAACGATCATTCCTGCCACCGCGCTTATTATGGTCGTCCGTGACTCATTCCAGGCCCTGATAATCAGTCAGGTATGCCTAAGCGTTCAGCTACCTCTTACTATGCTGCCTCTTTTTCTTCTGACCTCCAGCCGTCGGGTAATGGGCAAGTTTGCCAACAAATGGCTTGAAACCAGCCTGATGGTCATCACTGGCCTGATGGTTGTGTGTTTGAACGCACTACTGATATACCAGTTGTTTGGAGGAAAATTCTAGATACGCTACCATCATTATCAGAGAAAAAGAGTTCAGTTCGTTACCGATGATAGTTGTCGAAGAATGCCCTACTCGCGATTATGAGATGGACTGCCTTGCGCGTGACAACAACTCAGAAGCGAACGAGCTCCACTCGCTCGAAGGATAACGCTCTAAAAATACCGAGAGAGTTTCTTCCGCCAAACGGGGGTCGCCAACCGTGCTAAGCTGAAGCTGGCCGATCTTAAGAAGCGACATTTGAGCCTCTACCGACTGTGGCTCATCCTCCGCAATCCGACGGAACGCTTCAAGAGCACGGTCGGTTTCTCCAGATTCGTCGAGATAAGTAGCGAGGCGAAAGCGAGTGGAAGGGCTCAACCGGCTCGACGGCCAAAACCGCTTCATCTCCTCGGCCACGGCGAGCGCTCGGTCTTCCTTGCCTTGGGACACGTATAGCTCGATGGCAACTTGGTAGCACCTAATAGAATCCTCTTTTTCATCCAACAGCGCCCAGAGCCGAGCGATTTCGGCGTGCGAATCGGCATTGTCGGGGTCGTATTTGAGAATGGTTTCGTGATGTGCGATGGCCTCGAGCAGGTTGCCGTCGGAGTCGTAACGTTTTGCCTCATTGACAAGGTACTCCCGCTCGCCTGTCAAAGCCATGTTCGCCAAAAGCGCAACGGCAATTCCGAACCCGAATCCTCCCAGATGACTCCAGTAGCCAACCTGTTTTAGACCGATGCCCAGTATCTCGTCACGGTAGAGTCCGATTATCCCCAGCGAAAGTTGTATTACCAGCCATGCCATTATCAATATCAGCGCCGGAATGCACATGCCCGCGAAGTGAAAGACACGCCGGTGGAACCGAACGGCGTATATTCCCATCACGCCGGCCACAGCACCCGATGCGCCGACCATCGCGCGACTTGCATAGTAAGACGGCATAATCGCATAAAGCGATATCAGCACGTGCAACAGCGATGATGCAAAGCAGGCACCAATGTAGAACATTATGTACTCAAGCAGGCCCATCGCTCGCTCGACCTCGCGGCCAAATAAATACAGAGCAGACATGTTCAACGCAAGATGAACCCAGCCATCGTGGATAAAAGTGGCAGTCAGCAACCGCCCTACACGAAACTGTTCCGGCACTAGCCCGTATATCAACACGTAAGTCTCGTACAAAGACATATCGCGGCGCGCCAGATACGTGACCAGACAGTTGATGGCAATTATGCCGACCGTGACGAACGGCGTCTTTTTCAGAGTTTCGAAGAATCTGTTTGTGCTTTTCGCAGACATGATCGTATTTCAGATTATACAAAAGTACGGAACCGAGAACCAGAATCCTCAGGAGTTGTGTATGTTTAGTCTCGCTGGCACAGATTGTTAGCCGCGTGACTAAATACTCGATACTTTGCCCCAAAGTCTCAGACTACCATTCTAGCCGAAGCCTTTGTCTCGACCAGGCTTTCGTGTCAAGGCCGGTGATCTCACAGCACTTGAAAGATTTTTCGGCAACTCGCCACAATAGCGCTTCGGGTTTAGAAACTAGATTCTGAGAAAACAAAATGCTGGGTTTGCATCCTATCGCAATAGCCTTTGAAGATTTTCCTTGAAAACTCTGGGCAGGCGTGGTACAATAAATCGACGCGGAGAGGTGGCTGAGTGGTCGAAAGCGGTCGCCTGCTAAGCGATTGTACGGTCATAAAGCCGTACCCCGGGTTCGAATCCCGGCCTCTCCGCCAAGGACTGCTTGCAAAAAACGCAATCGCGGACCTGCACGAGGACTGGCCATTTTTGACAGGTTTCCCCAGTCTTATTATCAATTACCACAATACCTGTCTCTTATACACATCT
>JAOAGX010000230.1 GCA_026415535.1 Armatimonadota bacterium
GCATGGGACCTGTCGCGTTTGAGTCCGAGTTGGGACGGATCACGGCAAGGATGATGCTTGTTGATGTGAGAAACCGCGAGATGCAGATGTGGGATGTCGTCGGCTCCGCCAGTGTTAAGGCGATTACAGTCCTTGCTGGCAACGAGGAGGGGTCGGATGAGAACTAGGGCAGTGGTTATTGCTCTGGTTGGTTTGGTTTTGTGCTCTGGTGTACCGAATGCGGAGGACACGCCCAAAACGCGGTCCGGCGCGAGCACCGAAAGCAAGACCGAGGAAGTCCGCTACGAGGCAAGATTCCTTCGAGCCGTTTGGGGAGACGAGAACAAGGTTTTGCTTAAGGGTGGTGTTAAGTTTATTCACGGCGACATTGTGCTCACGTGCGATCAGGTCGAGTATGATCGAAACGCTAATATTGCGGTTTGCCCGAGCAAGGTGACAATCGCAAATCCGGAATGCGACATCACAGGCGACAAGGGGACTGCCTATTTCAAAAAAAGAATCGGCGTGATCGAAGGCAGCGTGATGATGCTCGTGAAGCCGAAGCCCGAGGAGAGCAAAGGGTCTTCCGAGGAAGGAAGCGGTGAATCGATTCGTGCCAAGCTTTCCAAGCCTACCACTATTACTTGTCAAAAGCTCGAGTACAACTATCGTAATAAGGTCGCTAGTGCCACGGGCAGCGTTTTCTTGAGACAGGACAAGCGATCTGCTAGTGCCGACAAGCTCGTCTACGACGAGAAAAACGAGCTTATTACCCTTTTGGGAAATGTCAAGGGAGTCGACGAGGACGGCCAGACGTTTTCCTCACCCGACAAGGTCGTTATCTGTGTGAAGAAAGGTGCTGAGTGGCTGGAAGCCTACAACGGCGTCGGGACGTTTAAGGTAGAGACCGAGGAAGAATCTCCCGATTGACGAATTCCCGGACGCAAGCACCCCCCACCTTACCCTGATGGATTATTGTACGGGATCCTAACTCCACGGCATTCTGCTCAATTTGAAGCCTAATNTTACTCAGTCGGTCTAACCTATCAGACATACCCAAACTGGAGGTGACCGACGTATTGTTAAGAATACTAGCGATTTTAGTCTCTACCGCTGCGATCTTAGCAGTGGTGATTTGTGCGAGCCCCAAAGAGGCTAGTACGGGGCCTGATGTCCCGAAAAACCTAGTTATCGCGCGTATCCAGGAGTTATCTGTCGAAGCGCCTCAGAGCTACGGCGGACTGACTATTTTCCCTTTGACTGCCAGATCCATAGGCGGACTCAATTATCTGACACTAGATGAGGCCGTTAGGCGAAACGTGATTGAGATCGTTGAGAAAGATGGCGGTATCGTCAACACGGTTGTCGTATACAATCATTCAGTTACCCCTGTGTTCATAATGGATGGTGAGGAAATCATAGGGGCTAAGCAAAACAGAGTGCTCAACACTTCAGTATTGATTGGGCCGAAACAAATGGTTTATCTTCCCGTAAGTTGTGTCGAGCGAGGTAGGTGGAGTGGGGCGTCTATGAGTTTCAAATCGGGCGGGACGCAACTTTTTGCCAGGGCAAGACAATTTAACTTAGCGGCAGTAAACGACAACCTTGCCATGAGTCCGTCCGGAGGTGCACGGTCGGACCAGTCGAGGATATGGGACCATGTGGCGGAGAAGCGCGCCAGCCTGGGTCTGGGTAATGCTTCGGGGCCGATGCACGAAGCCTACGCCGTGCAGGAGCCTACAATCAGCAATTACGTCAAGCACTTCCACATTGTACCAGGTCAGATTGGGGCGGTATTCGCTATTCGGGGTGAGATCATCGGGGCGGACATGTTCGACCAAAGCCAGACACTGACAAGGTTGTTCGAGAAAATGATAAAATCCTACGCACTTGATGCCATAGAACAGGATCGTTTTAGGAATAATAGGCTGCCGACGCTTGGTGTGGTAGAGGCTCGCAGGTTTGTCAGACTAGTGCTTGAGAGGAACGTTGCGTTTCGAGACTACGACAGTCCGGGCGAGGGCAGAGATGTCAGGATCGACTCCCCGCGGATAAATGGCGCGGCGCTGGTGGCAGAAGGGAGACCCATACACATTGCTCTGTTTGCACCAGCAAAACGGGAACCGGTTCCGCTTCGCGAAGGCGGTCTTCGGCCACCTTCCCAACGTCAGCGCGCCACGATTCCTGAGCCTCGATTGATTCGGTAGATCTGATAATTAAGCACTTGGGGCCAGGACAACATACCTAGCCAATCTCGATTGCACTTCTTCTTTGGAGTACTGTGTAATCCACAGCCTTTTAGACAGTGGTATTTGCTTGATCGTCCGTGGTGTGTTTATTGGACGTAAATAATACGGGTGGTGTTAGGTTTGCTTATGTTGCTATGTGCGCATTGTTGCTGTGTCCGAAACTATTTTTGCAAAACGCTTCGATCCTGTCTTTTGCGGTGCAGGAGTAAAATCGCTGCCACGCAGGCGGCTCCGATTACCAAACTCACCCACTGCGCTTGTGTGAGTCCTAGAACCCACGGAGTGCCTGTGAAGCCTTTTCTTAGGAATTCGATCAGAAAACGGTAGAAGGAGTATAGTCCTAGGTAGCAAGCGAACACGAATCCAGGAACGCGTTCGGTTTTCTCAATACGAGTGAGGGCGTAGAATATCACAAGGTTTGCAAGAGTCGCATATAATTGCGTTGGGTGCGAGGGCGGTGTTATGGTTCCTTGGTCATTAAACCGAACGGCCCAGGGTAGAGTTGTCGGCGCACCATAGCAGCAGCCGTTGAGGAAACAACCAATGCGGGTAATCGCATATCCGAGTGCTGCTGAAGGTGCGGCAATATCGGCCGTTGTCCAGAACGGTATCCCAACTCGTCTGACATACAGCCATCCAAACAAAAGTGCGAACGCAACCCCGCCGTGAAAACTAAGCCCGCCATTCCAAACCGCGAAGAACTCTGCAAGTTTCTCGGTCCGCATGTTCAGCAAGATGTAGACGAGCCTCGCACCGAAAATCCCGCTTAGGAGTGTCACGAATCCCAGGTCAAAGATTCTCTCTGGTGGAATGCTTCGTGTCTTCGCGACTCGCGCTGCCCTTGAGACACCCAGCACAAAGCCAATCGCGAGCATTAGTCCGTAGGACCTGATAGGTATTCCAAATACTGTGAACAAGGTGGAGCGCATGACTAACGCTTTTTTTCGACCGTGTACACGTAAAAAACCACCATCACTGCGCCGGCTACGATTGCGATGTCGGCGACGTTAAATGTTGGCCAAGCATACTTATTGCTACCGATAGTAACGTAAAAGCTCAGAAAGTCTGTGACCGAGCCAAACCGCGAAGTCAGTCGGTCTACTAGGTTGCCTGTTGCTCCTCCCATAAGCAAACCTAGCCCTGTGGCTAGTATTTTCGATCCTTCAACAACTTTACCGAGCCGGACGATTGCGTAAATAGCCGCGAGCGCCGCGATAATAAAAAGCGGTGCCCAATCCGGCAACACGCCGAACGCACCGCCTGAGTTGTAGCTGAGCTTCAGATCAAAGAAGCTAGGGATTACGCTTACCGGTTGATCCGGCTTTAGCCATGCTCTTGCGGCGAGCTTTGTCAACTGATCTATGGCGACCGCCCCCGCTGCCCAGGTGTAAAGCCGAAGGGTTTTATCGTCTTTCAATGGTCTCCTGGCACTGTATGCAGAGAGTGGCATAGGGGATCGCCTTGAGCCGCTCGATGTTGATTGGCTGCGAGCAACGGTCGCATATGCCGTAGGTGCCGTCCTCGATCTTTCTCAGTGCTTCGTCTATTGCTTCGAGGATTTCCCTGAAGTTCTCGTCCAGGGCGTAATTCCTAGTTCGCTCGAACGTTTCTGAGGCGGCGTCGGCGGGGTGGTTGTCATAATCCGATAGCTCCAAACCGCTTTCCACGTCTTCCTGACTGGCGGAACGGCGTTCGGA
>JAOAGX010000231.1 GCA_026415535.1 Armatimonadota bacterium
AGATGTGTATAAGAGACAGCCGTTATGAGTATCCTGAGCAGGCGCGAAACATCGCTAACGAGTTGGATGCCGAGACTGTTGAGACGGTCATTGGTACATGCGTCGAAAGCTACCCATTGGTGGCTCGCTACTATCGTCTTAAACGTGATGTGCTTGGTTACGACAAGCTTATGCACTACGATCGCTACGCGCCGATCTTCGAATCCAAGAAGCGTCACCCGTTCGACGAAGCAAGACGCATAGTGCTCGATTCTTTCAGTCGGTTCTCGTCGGAGATGAGCAAAGTGGCGGAGCAGTTTTTTGTGAACAACTGGATCGACGCCGAGCCTAGGCCGGGCAAACGCGGCGGCGCATTTTGCAGCTACGTTAGTACGGATTTGCACCCTTATGTTTTCCTCACCTACCTCGATCGTGCCGACGACGTGATGACTCTTGCGCACGAGCTTGGTCACGGTGTTCATGCGTATCTAGCTCGTGACCGAGGCTACTTAAGTTTTTCGACTGCGCTGCCTGTCGCCGAGCTTGCCAGCGCGTTCGGTCAGATGCTTGCTTTCGAGCACCTTGTGGCAGAGGCCGAACTTGAGGATAAACTTGCGCTTTATGCGGAGAAAATCGAGGAGGTTTTCGCAAACGTTCACCGACAGGCATCTATGTATCGTTTCGAGCAAGAACTTCACCGAGCTCGGAGGGATCAGGGCGAGCTTACGGCCGACCAGATCGGTCGAATGTGGCAATCGAACATTCAAGCTATGTTCGGTGACTCTCTCGAACTTGGCGAAGAGCACTCGTGCTGGTGGATGTATATCGAGCACTTCGTTTCGACCCCGTTTTACGTGTATGCCTACTCGTTTGGAGAACTTCTTGTGATGGCCCTATACTCGATGTATAGACAACAGGGAGAGTCATTCGTACCCGGGTACATCGAGCTTCTCAAGACGGGAGGTTCATGCTCTCCGCAGGAGCTGCTTGCGCGGATCGGAATCGATATCAAAGATCCTTCTTTTTGGCGCGGCGGCGTAAGCGTGATAGAGGGTCTGGTTGACGAATTTGAGCACCTCTATAGGCAATGGAAATCATGAACTTTGACCACCATTCTATACTAAGGCCTCATCTTACTCGCCTTACCAACCGGTCAAGTTTTAAGGATATTGTGTGGCACGATGAAGGGTAGGGAATAGGGAATTTGGAATTAGGAGCGGCAGGGAGAGGTTAAGCGACGCTTTCTCATGACCGTGGCGCGGTTTCGATCAACCTGTTGACTGCGTCTAGGGTTGCCGAAGCCACTGCGCGATGCAGGTCTCCTCTTCTGGCTATAGCGCTGCCGGCGTGCTGGATGGTTCCTTTAGGGCTTACGAACGTCGCTACTACGGTTATAACTTCATATTCAGTCTCCGTATGTTGGGTGTGGAGTTCGTCTACGACGATCCCATGTTCCTCGGCAAGCGACTTCGAAGCTGCATCAGCGGTAGCCTCCGCCACCAATCGCAACACGTCTCTGCCGCCAGTCGCGCGAGCAGAGACGTCGCTTACATATTCACGGTCTTCGCTAACGAGCCTGACCGCCACGCTTGCCTCCGTGCCAGTTGTGGTAATGCTGATCGACTTTATTCTGAGCCTTGGTGCACGATAAGGACGTGGCGCGACCTCGGATGGGCCGGTTGGAACTTCTATCGGGACTCTCTTTGGTTTGCGAGCGATGCAGTCCTTGCTTGCACGCGTGATGAGGTCGTCAATTGTGGCAGCATAGTGGATGTCTTCGCGTTCGCGCGTACGTCTGCCGCCGGACATTCCGAACGTGGCGGAAATGCCGTCGGCTATACCTTCAACCTTGATTGCAGCAATGCGCTCTTGGAGAATTCCAGCGAGTGCGCGGGCCTCATCTGCCCGTCTCAGGCTCACTATAGCGAACTCATCTCCTGCATAACGGCAGGCAAAATCCAGATCGGGGTCGATTCCTCGGCGGATGACCTCCGCGACTTCTTGGATAACCCGGTCGCCTATTACGTGACCGTGTTCCTTGTTGAACTTGCCGTAGTTGTCGAGGTCGAAGAATATGACCGCGATTTCCGAACCGCGCTTAAGGGCGGCTACGGCCCACTCGCGCAGGCTGTTGCTCCAAGGCAGGTTTGTGAGCGGGTCGAATGTCTTGCCTAGTTCGGGAATGAGGTCGCTTCGTGATATGATGCCGGCCAATCGGTTGCCGTCAAGCACCAGTATGTGACTTGCCCCGGCGCGGGTCATCTGTTCCGCGGCGTCGTTGATGGTGGTGGCGGAGTCGACGGCGGCGAAGTTTCTCGTCATTACCTCGCCCACGACTTTGTCAGGCGATTCGCCAAGCAAAAGGCTTTCCGTAACCAACCCGACAACGGACCCGTCTGCGTCCAGCACAGGCAGGGCGCTTATCCTGTGTCCCTTCATCAAAATGACGGCTGACTTGACCGGTGCGGAAGGGTTCACCCACACCACGTCGCGAGTCATCAATTCTCCGACGGTTTTCATGTCACGCTCTCAAGGCTTTTTCGCGTGCCTATCAAGGGTTGTGCTGCACGAGGCGTGCCGTTCACCCTGGTGTTATTGCCGGGTTTGAACGCGCGGAAGATGGGGGTTCGAAAGGTGGGATGTCTGAAGAAGTACGGTTGCGAGCGCTTTGCAAGCCCATCGGACCAGCTTCCGTGCCGGAGTCCGCGCGTTAGAAGCCGATCCGTCGGCTTTTACTTTACTATGCCATTCTAACGATCTTGAGGAACCGTTGTCAACGTTAGCCTGCCAGATGCTGTTGCGGCAGACCACAAATTAGTGAGCTCGCCATTCTGGGCAGAACGAAAAAATCTGCGTCCGCAACGTTCTTGACAAGAATTAACGCCACCAGTTCTTGCTGAGGTAATCGAAGTAATAGAGCGCGTTGTCTACTGGTACATTCGACGGGATGTGATTGCCGACAGCGAAAACGAATCCAGGGCAATTCCTCGCCAAATTGAGCGTTTCGTCAATTTCGTGTCTGATCTCGTCAGGTCTTCCGAACGTTAGTGTGCGGCAGTCTAACTTGCTCGACACTATGCACTTTGTCTTGCCGTATCTTTCCACCACGTACTCGAGGTTGGTAATCGGCTCAAATATAAGACCGTCCGCACCAGCGTCGATGATGTCGTCAACGAACTGGGTGAAATCCCCGTCAGAACAGAAAAGCACGGTCTTTCCAGCATCCTTAAGCACTTTCCAAAGCTTCTTGTAGCGAGGAATTATCGCGTGCCGGTAAAAATCCGGGTGCATAAACGCGCCTTGGGTCCACACGAAGTCATCGTGGCACAGGAAAACCGGCGCAGATGTCTGCGCCTGCGCTTGGAAGTAATGCAATGAGTGATGGTAGAAGCCTTCGAGTACTTTATCGAACCGTTTCCAGTCAGCCGCCGCCGCGAGGAACATTTCCCACCCGAAGGCCGCAATGGCGCCAGAGACAAGGGTGTGATAGAACCCCAATGGATGGACCTGACCGGGGTTTGCCTTCTGACCGTTTTGATAAGCTTCCTCGTAGTAAGGGACGAGTTCTTCCATTGGCGGCGGTTGATATTCTTCGAAAGCATCGAACTCATAAACCTCTTCGATACTATTGAAAGGGCAAACGCCGATGTCCCTGCGATCTATCCCACCTTCCAAAAACTCTGCATGGCCCATATCGGTGGTTCTGCCACGAGAGAAGCCAACCGGTCCATCGTTGACGGTCCAAATAAAATCATAATGCCACAACTCATAAAACTTGCTCCAGGCTTCTGAGTTGTTCTGCGGGTCAAGACCGGTAACCGCTCGGATTAGCGCGTAGTTTGAACAATACTCAGTGTGGGCTATTCTGTCGCCGGGTA
>JAOAGX010000022.1 GCA_026415535.1 Armatimonadota bacterium
GAAAGATTCTGCCCAGTGCAATTTTCGTCGCAGAATTTGCCTACTCGACTCTCAGAACAATCCTGTTCGCTTTGTTCCCGCAAAAAGCTGCTGTGGCTCGGTTTAGAGCAATCGCTGCTCTGGGCAAGTTGGCCGAGCTATGGTCATATGATGGAACATAGAATCGTGACAGTATTTAGACAGCCGCGGTTTGAGCGATTCTCTCAGCTTAGTTGTCAAGTAGCTTCGAAATCGCAGAAAATGCAGGGTTGTTGTTCTACCACACTAATTAACCAGCTCCTAGGTTGTTGCAATAAAGACGTTTTCAACCGTCGGGAGATTCTTCGCTGCACCCAGAATGGCAACCTGACTGTCGCGTCATTGTCAGCAAAGCGAAGAATCTATACTTGCTAAAGTGAATAGACACCCTAAATTAGGTAATTACGATAGGCGCGTTCCGCCAATTTTCCCGCCAATAAGCTAATGATCATCAAATCGCTGAAAACGCTCGCGATTTGCATTCTATCGCTATAGCCTTAGCCCCAATGCCCATTGACGATTTGAACTCGGAAGCCTATAATAAGATTGGCCTTCCGGGGTCGTCCAATGGCAGGACAACGGCCTTTGGAGCCGTCGATCCTGGTTCGAGTCCAGGCCCCGGAGCCAACTCCATTTTACCGAACCTTGCCCAACACTCCGTACAAAGTATCAACCCTCTTCTTACCACGACCTAAAAATTTCCTAGCCCATTGAATCAGGCAATTGTACCGTGCCCTCTGGCATTAAGAATGCAGGAGACCTTGTTCATGGCAGACGTGCAGGTTTCGCGGATTACATGCGGGGGTAAGCCGGTATATATCCGCAACTGAAACGAGCGAGCCAAAGGGTGAGCACGATGTATAGGGCGAGGTCCGTATTCAAATGGCTAACGTGTGTAACGACGTTAATAATTGTTCTCGCCACGACGTGCGAATCATCCCTTCAGGAAGACGAAGAGAAGCTCGGTCGCGACTATGCCGCAGAGATAGAAAAGCGAGTTAAACTCGTAAGCGGCGAACAAGCTGAAAGAGTTGCACGAATCGGCAAGGATTTGGCAGAAATCGCTCGCAATATAGAGGTACCTGCACGATACGGATCGTCAGAGGTTTCCAAGTTCAACTATGAATTCAAGGTGATCGAGGACAAGGACGTTAATGCTTTTTCACTACCTGGTGGACGTATTTATGTAAACTCAGGATTACTAGATCTTATAACCTCGGATGATGAGCTGGCAGGAGTTCTGGCTCACGAAATTGCGCATGCAGCCCATCACCATATGATAGCGTTGTTGCGCAAGCAATCAAACGTAGACAAATACGTCGCCCTGGTTGCAATTGCCGGTATACTAAGCAACATGAGAGGAAGAGACCTTAACAACATACTTATGGGCGCGCAAATGATAAGAATTGGCAAACTCAACACTTATACTCAAGAAGCTGAAAAAGATGCTGACAGAACAGCCGTGGCCTATATGGTTAGGTCTAAGTATAATCCCGAAGGATTGCTTTCATTTATGCGCAAGCTTGAAGAAAAACATCAGGAAAACCCCACCCTACCCCTTGGCATTTACCAAACTCATCCAGCCCCGTACCGACGCGTCGCCTTCATCGCCCAAGCGATGCAAGAAGAGGGGATCAAAGTTAACATGCGTGAGATGACTGACATGGCATGCGCCAGATCGGTGCCAGCTGATGACGAAGGCAACGCCTACCGAGTCGTGATAAACAAGAAGGTGATTTTCGAGCCGGCGCCGCTAAACTCGGGAGTAAGTTCAAAGGATCGCTCAGATCAAATAGCAAAGCGAATCAATGAGGCCCTCGACGCAAAAATCACGTCCAGAGACATCCGCTCCGATCCTACCGGTACAGCGCTTCTCGCAAGGGATACGGAAATCATCAGAATCGAGCCCGAAGACGCGCCAAATCCCGACGCGGCTCGGGCTCTTCTCCACAAAGCCCGAGCCGCATTAGAATATGCCATTTGGGCAGACTGGCTGTGCAACCGTTGCACCAATCCACAAGAGCCAAAACCGAAAGAGTAACACACCAATCGAACATTTCTCTCGGATTAATCGCGACAGCCATGCGAATCACGCCGAGCTTTGTGTTCCCCTAACTACCAATCGATCAATCACACTTTGCACTCCATGAGTGCCTAGCGCAATCATTTTCGCCGCGACCTTTTGACCTTGGTTATCGCAAGATCCCATTAGAAGAAGTTCACTGTCGTGAACCACAACGTCTATGGTCTGACCAGAGGTTCTTTGATCTTGGCTCAAGCGCGATAGCACCAATTGAGCTAATGCTTCTTCTCGCAGCGTTCTCATTTTGTCAAACCTTCTTTCGCCGCAGAAACCAGACACAAAAACCAGTTGAGTTGCTCTCAAAGAGAGCCTCTCCAACTTTTCTTTGCCGGAAGCGAATTCTGCGGGATGATGTTCGAAAACAATTAAGCGAGTGACAACGACAAGCTATTCTAATGATAATCTTCCACTTTTAGTATTGCCTCTTATGCCCACACTCAAACGGAGCAGCCTTTGCTGCCGTGATACATGTTTGTCAAAACAATCTCCAGCAGGAATCGGGTTGCCAGGTCAAGTTCGGTCTGCTATAATCCACTGGACACTCAAGGGTTGCTCAAATATGAAGATATTCGAAACGGAACGAGATCCAATATCCGAAGTGATTGGGGCGCTTACGGCACAGCCGGCTGGCACCGATCCAAACTTAGAAAGCGCCGTCCGGAAGATAATCGAGGATGTTCGTCGGCGCGGGGACGAGGCGTTAATTGAACTTGGACGCAAGTTTGACTCACCGGAGCTTGTTGACCTACGAGTTAGCGAGCGAGAGTTCGACGATGCTCTCTCGTCTGTAAAGCCGGAACTTGTGGAGGCGATACAAATTGCGAAATCCAACATCGAAGCTTTCCACAGACGGCAAGTTACAAATTCATGGATTGAGCTTGGCATTGATTTTGTTTACGGTCAGGTTGTTAGGCCGATTGAAATTGTCGGTATCTACGCCCCAGCCGGGCTTGCCCCCTATCCCAGCACGGTTCTAATGACAGCGGTTCCTGCAGCAGTCGCCGGTGTAGAACGCTTGGTAATGTGTTGCCCTGCCCAGAAAGATGGAAGGGCACATCCCGCCATGCTTGTAGCGGCGCGCGAGTGCGGGGTAAACGAGATCTTCAAGGTCGGCGGTGCGCAAGCCGTAGCAGCCATGGCTTACGGGACTGAGACCGTGCCGCGCGTCGACAAAATAGTCGGACCTGGTGGAACATTCGTTAACGAAGCCAAAAGACAGGTATTTGGAGCCGTAGGAATCGATCAGTTGGCTGGTCCGAGCGAAATACTTGTGCTCGCCGACGACTCCGCAGATCCTGCCTACGTCGCGGCCGACATACTGTCGCAAGCTGAGCATGCGGATGACTCTCGCTGCGCGTTGATCACAAACAGCAGGGCACTTGCCGATGCGACGCTTCGCGAGATCAAAAGCCAGACTGACACAGCATCTCGGGCCCATTACATTGGTAACTCACTCGAACGCAACGGCATAGTCGTAATCGCACGAGATTTGGATGAGTGCGCTGAACTTGCAAACGTGTTCGCCCCCGAACACCTTGAGCTTATAGTCTCTGAACCGTGGGACGTACTGAAAAAGATCAAGAACGCCGGGACGATTATGTTGGGACCTATGACTCCGGTGCCGCTGTGCGACTTTGCTGCTGGACCCAATCACACGCTGCCAACCGGCGGAACAGCCCGTTTCAGCTCGCCACTCGGCGTTGATGACTTTCTCAAAAAGTCCGGCCTGCTTTCGTTTTCGCCCGATGGATTGCGTAGGTTGGCTCCGACAGTGCTCGAGCTCGCTGCGGCCGAAGGTTTCGAAGCACACGCAAATACTATACGAGTACGCCTAAGAGAATCTGGCTCTGCGGAAAACTCCTAAAGGAGGACCTGATGCCCAGACAATCAGTTATTGAAAGAAAAACCCGAGAAACCCAAATTAGCGTAGCTGTCGACCTTGATGGATCCGGCGAGAGCAAAATCGAGACGGGAATCGGGTTTTTCGACCATATGCTAGCTCACCTCGCCAAACACAGCCTTTGCAACCTAGAAATTGAGTGCAAGGGCGATTTGCAGGTTGATGCCCATCACACAGTCGAGGATGTAGGCATAGTGCTCGGCCAGGCGATTGCAAAAGCGCTGGGCGAAAAGGTCGGCATCAGACGCTACGGCCATGCCATCGTGCCCATGGACGAAGCGCTAGTTCTGACCGCAATCGACATCAGCGGACGCGGTTCGCTCGTATACGGACTCGATCTCAAAAAGGAAATGATCGGTACATTTGACTGCGAGCTAACCTCCGAGTTTTTTAAGGCGGTAGCGGCGAATGCAGGAATCAACATGCACATCAAACAGCTTGACGGTAGTAATGCGCATCACATTGTAGAGGCCGCATTCAAGTCTTTCGCCCGCGCGCTGCGAGAAGCCGTTTCAACAGACGAGCGGATCAACGGCGTCCCGTCGACGAAAGGTACTCTCTAGATTTGTCTTTCCCCGAGTTCAACCAAAACCAGAAACTGGCGCTTTATGTCCTGATTGGGCTTTCGGCGATCGGACTTTCAGTCGCGCAAGTAAGGAACAGCTTTCGCGGATATGAACAGGTCGTACTGAAAGAGCCGGGAGAAGTCGGAGAACCTTCCGTCGTAGCCACAGATTCGGACAGGATGCCCTCAACGAAACTCCCCCCGTACTCGGGTAAGGTTGTTTTCCAGGTAGCCGGGTGCGTGTGGCGTCCAGGAGTATACTCGCTTCCGGAAGGCAATAGGGTTGTGGATGCACTCAAGGCTGCCGGAGGCGCAAAGCCACATGCGGACACGGAATCGATTAACCTAGCGGCCAAGATAACGGACGGTTCGAGAATCTATGTTCCGGCAAAAAGTGAAACTCAACATGGAGTGCCGATCTCGGTTGCAGCTGGCGCTGCAATTTCATCAGTGCGATCCAGAAGCGGCCCAGCCGAAAGTTCGACAGTTGCAACCGCGCCCGAAGGGGGACCTGTCAACATCAACACTGCCGGACCCGAAGAACTTGACAGAATCCCAGGCGTCGGACCAAGTATTGCTCAAAGAATAATCGAGTATCGCAACCAGATAGGCAGGTTCACCAGTGTCGAACAGTTAATGGACGTGAAAGGCATTGGTCCAAAGAACTTGGAAAAAATGAAACCGTACGTGGCGTTGTGAACCTTGAACTCATCATCTTATCCTGGGCACACAGTGCCACCCTGGACACACTATGTTATCCCGGAGCCCGTCACATCGTCCTGGGCACACTATATCGTCCTGGACACACTATATCATCCTGGGTACACTATGTCATCCTGAGCGTAGCGAAGGATCTCGACATCGAGCAGAAACTCTTCACCAGTCCCAGAGTGAAGACATAACACATCGGAACAACAGCGCAATGTGTTCAGAAAATGATTTTCGACTCATTAGGAGAACTTAATGGTCATGATGGTTTACTTACACCTGTTGGCATCACTCATGGCAAACGAAAGGAATGACCCAGCTAGCATACTTGTGCCGCTTCCAAGGAAGGTGATCCTCAAAGAGGAAACAGCGTCGATTTCAAGACCGGTGTCGGAGGTTGTTGATCCGACGCGATCCGATCTAGGCGACGAAGGATATGTGCTTGAT
The DNA here is from genome assembly GCA_026415535.1 of Armatimonadota bacterium. GTDB lineage: Bacteria > Armatimonadota > UBA5829 > UBA5829 > UBA5829 > CALJES01. The sequence continues at coordinate 5,722 of JAOAGX010000022.1, forward strand.
TGCTCCCAGGAAAGGTTTACTATAACCGCACAAACAAAACGCGGACTCTTTTATGGCAAGCAAACTCTCAATCAGCTAAAAGAATTTGGACAAGTTCCCTGCTGCATAATAGAAGACAAGCCAGCCATAAAGATGCGGGCCGTGATGTTCGATATGGCTCGCCTAAAGGAAAAGCACGAGTATTACTATCACGTAATCGACCAGCTCGCAAAATGGAAAATCAACACAGTTTTCTTACACCTCACCGATCACAACGGTTGCGCCGTCGAGTTCAAGCGACATCCGTCTCTGGCAACGAAGTACGCGTTCACTCAGGCGGAGATGCGAGACTTGATCAGGTACGCCGAGGATCGGCACGTCGAACTCATACCCGAAATCGAATCCTGGGGACATGCGAGGTGGATTACTAGTGTGCCGGAGTTCGCCAACCTAGCCGAATCGCCTGAAAAGACGGGAACTTTGTGCACTTGCAACCCACGAACGTGGGAATTACTGGCTGATATATACCGCGAAACTGCCGAGCTCTTTCCTAGTAAATACATTCATGCGGGCTGTGATGAGGCAGCGTTCGGACACTGCGAAAAGTGTAAAGACAAGATCAGTAAGAACGGAGAAGACGCGCTTGTTGGCGAGCACCTGAGGCGCGTCTGCGAACTCGTCAAATCGGCCGGCAAAACGCCGATGATCTGGGGAGACGTCTTGCTTACAAGGCGCGAATCTGCGCGGCATGTTCCAAAAGACACTATCATCTGCCACTGGGACTACAAGGCTGACCTCTCTGCAGAACCGATAGAATTTCTAAAAGGTAAAGGCTTCGAAGTAATTGGGTGTCCGGCAATCGTTTGGGGAAGCAGAGAAATTCTGCCGCGGACCGACACTTGGGACAATGTAGCCAACTTCGCCAAGATTGTTCTGGACCAGAAGTGCCTCGGAATGGAAACGACTGTTTGGGTCCCCCAGCGCTATATCACGGACACACTCTACCCGGCACTCGCACATGCTTGTGAGCTCTCCTGGTCAGGGAATGCCCGGCCCCGAAACGAGTTCATGAACGCATTCGCTAGGCTGTTCTTTGGCATCGATCCCGCAACCGAGCTTGTGCAGGCACTAGTCGACGTACATTCTCTCTCGATCAAGGCTTATTCAAAGATAGCCGATGTAGGAGACTATGCCCGCCAGATTCTAAATACTGGCATGCCAGATTCTCCGCCGATGCCAGAGGTCGCCGACAAAGCGCGATCCATTGCTAGGCTCCTTCGCGATTACAGGTCGAAAATTACAAAGCACATCGAAGAATACGACTCGCTTATACTCTCCGCTGAGATACGCGAATATGTGGAAGATCGGGCAGTGGCAGTGCAGAAGCTTGTTCAGTCACTCAAGCAGGCAGAAACGTTTGCCGATCAGGGCAAGTTCTCGGAAGCTTCCTCGGAGTTGCTAAGGTCTGCCGCCACTTTGGAACAACTTATCCTGATTGACAACAACATCTCCTCACGATTGATAAAAGCCTGGAATCGATGGCGCTATTCCGATGACCCCAAAAAGACAGACGGGGAAGACAATCTAACTGGTGGGTTCGTGCGAAGCGCCAAGTTTCTTGGCGAGACCATTTCGCGACTTAAGTCAGCAGCCGACCATGTTGAAAAAGGCGAGAAATTCAACCTCCAAGCGATCCTGGAATAGACGCACACCGTTTGCGACACATACAACACGCGGGACCTCCTAACCCACTCCTAGTAGGATGGCAACATCTCTTTAATGGCAAAGTCCAGCCAGCTTGAACTCTCGCAACTCCGACGAGTTGCTCGTCATCACGGGCAGAACAAATGGGGTCCTGCACAGGGTAGAAATCCTTCGCCGCGCTCAGGATGCCGCAAGGTGACGACTTTGGGTTGCACCGTGAGCCGGAACCTCTGGAGCTACCAACAAGACCGTGCCAGTTTGGAACCAAAAGTGTTTACCAAGCATCAACGCTGCGGATCACGCTGTGTTCCGAAAGGTTATTCCGCAGGAGCTGGTACCACAACCTTCTTCTTGGGAAACACGACGTCGTCGCTAGTCACAAACGCCACGCCTGTAGTAATCTTAAATGTGACGGGCGGTTCGTTGCCGCCGGGGTAGTAGTAAAACGTATAGTCCGTAACGCCTGTTCCGGACTGGTCTAGCCTAATCGTTTGAGAACCTTTGGAAGCCGCTGCGTAGGCAGATCCGGTCGCCGCAAGCGCCTTCTGAAGCGCCGACCACTGGACGTCGGATAGTTTGGAGGCCTCAAGATGTTTCGTGGTAAGCGCAGTGCGTTGATCCTCGCCCAGCATTCCATAAAAACGTAGTATGTTGCGATTGCGTCCTCCGTCGCTTGGTCCCAGGTTTAGCCCGACACCCATGTTTACAAGCGACGGTGTGAGCATGATTGTGTGGTCAATCTGCTCATCCCGCAAGTTAGCAATCTGAACCAAGTCCGAAAACTGAAGACCGTCGTTGAGCCTTCCGCGCTCAGTCCAATAGTCGATCCAGACTTGGGGCACCTCCCAGGTACGTTTCTTGAACCATTCCCTATCCCTAAACCTAATTGTACTTCCGGATTTCTCCCAGTTCGACCCATAGGCAGACCTGATTGACTCCAAATGCTCTCCTACAGTCTTTTCTCCCGGTTCCATTAAAACAGGTTTGGCTAAAAAATAATCGGAAACCACGTTCAACCCAGCCCGCTCCGCTAAAGCAGCGAGCGTTACTGGTAGCGTCGCCGTAGTCCGTTCTCTGAACAACGTGATCTTGCGTTGCAGAGCCGGATCGGACGCAATATCTCGTGCTGATCCACTAGGCGACGCTGGCGGCTCTATAGACCCAGCAAGATCGACCTGAAGTTGTTTAGCAACTTCTTCTTTGGACACACCGGATTTGAGTGCCACTATTGCCTTTCCCAATGCGCTTGCCATTCGGCTGGATGGATCCAAAAGCGGAATGTCCAGCGAATCTGAACCGCTCCCGATAGTGATCCGACCAAGCACGCTTTTGGAAAGCGCATCCCGAGGTTCGAGATGACGACGTCGATTGATGGTAATCTGCAGCTTGTCAAACCTTGCGAGAAGAGCACTGTGATCTTCCGAAGCGCCTATGCTGTGAAGCAGTGAGTTGTATGACGTTGCGATTCGACGAATTGCTTCCTGCAACACCGGTGGAAGCGACGACGCAGGAAAAGTAGCCTCCAAACCCTGAACCAACGCATTGCGCGCCTCGGGAAACGCATTTATAAACTCGGCCACATCCTTGCCTAACGGTTCAGTCGCAAGAATATAGCGCCACGGATCTCTCGACTTTAGCTCTGCCGCATCTTTCTCACTAAGCGAGCTCAAGTTGACAAGGTCTGCGATCACATTCTCGCGTTTCTCACGCAACTCGCGTGATTGAGCACTCTCAGCGGCAGAACGCAACGATTCTTCTTCTGCCCTCTGTTCTTTGTCCTGCCAAAGTCGATAGGTCCACTTCCCAGCTTCACCATCCCTACTCCACCGAAACCGTAGCACGGAACTGATTTCACGCATAAGATCGACAAGTCTCATATCAGTAACATGGACTATGAGCTTGCGGTCATAGACCATCCAGTCATTGCCGTCAACGCCTGCGATCAGGGTGACACCGGTCAATTCGGATAGCTTGGCAAGCACCTCGAGGATCCGAGAGCCGTGATTGTGGTAGGTGACTTTTTGTTCAAGACGCTGATCGTCGCCTTTGGCCAGAACTTCGTCTACGGTAATAGTCGTAGTTTGCGAACGACCCGCCGAAGTTGCTGCGAATATCAATAGCAGGAAAAAGCTGGGCAGTCTCGTCAACATCATAGAAAAGTCTGTTACGGATGGGTGATATGTTACCTAGACCAATAGATCCATATGCTCTAACAACTACGTTTGGAGTCGCGTACTCTGGACAATTAGGCTAGGGCGAAACATACCTGAGCAGCACATATCCGCCTTATGGGATACGGATTGGCAAATGCTACTGTTCCATCTCGTAAGGCTCAGCTGGAACCTCTCTTTCTTGTGGTCCAATGCTGGGGGACTCGGGCCTGATGAGAGCCCAGAACAGAGACACACCTATCGCCATTCTGATCAGACCCGTCAGCCATATCTCGAATATCTGAAATCCGTAGGACCTGTCCAGAAGCAGCCAATCAATTGCGCGACGGGCCGAGTCCGGTCTCGCAAGCACGGTCCCGCCTCCTATGACTGAGATTACGGATACGATACCCATAAACAACCTGAGACCCACAGCCCTCTCCATTATCCCTATTAGAAGCAGGACACCAAAAAGCACGCTAGGTAGACCCCATAGGTAAAACGAGCCCGAGTGGACTAAATCCGGCATTCGATCAAGCCACCAGCGAGCAAACACGAGCTGGGACACACCGATCAGAACAACTATGACGGCAAGTATATAAAGAATCTTTCTTATGGCCATCTTCGGCTATCCCCTCTCGACTCGCGGCTTTTGTCTGTCGATTCGAAAAGATCGGCCCTCTTCTGCGCAACGCCTAAACGTGCGTCTCGAGAGCCGCCCAGACCTCGTCATCGGCAATCCGTGCACCAACATCGACTTTGAAAAACTCCCCAATCGGCGCAAGTACCTCAGGGTTGCTTTCCCACACACAGCGCGCAGCAGCTCTTACAACTTCGACGCCAGCTCTCGTCATCCTGCCGAGTGGTCTCCTGCACATTCCCGAAGGCATACCCAAACCTGCCATCAAAGTCTTGATGGGGAGCGGGTTGCGATATCTATCGTTGACGATTAATGTTTCACCGGAAGGCATCCGACGCGGGTTATCGACTCTTACCGTGACGGTTCCCAAAAGCGGAGCTATAGCTTCCATTACCGTTTTTGCACCTTCGATATCGCCCTTTGCGGCCAGATCTACCATTTTGCGCACCGCTGCTGGGGCAACGTTAGACGCAACTGAGATCACCCCATTCGCTCGAATCGAAGGATCAGTCATCATCTTGAAGGTGATGTCATCGTCTCCGCTCATAATCGAGAATTCGTCGCCGACGAGTTTTCGAGTCAGCGCCATTCGCTCAAGGTCACCTGTGGCCTCCTTAACCGCGCACACGTTGGGAAACCTAGCAGCCAACAAAGCAAGGTCTTCTGCCGCAAGCGCCGTGCCGGTCCGACCTGGTAGAACGTATGGAACGACAACCGTTTCCGGGAATTGTTCGGCTATCACCGCATAGTATTCATCGCGAAGCTCCTGCGAAGAAGGACCGTTGTAGTAGCAATCTATCATCAGAACTGCTTCCGCCCCGGACGCAACAGCATGCCGCGTGCTCTCGATAGCTTCCTGAGTTGAGTTGCTGCCGGTTCCTGCGAGTATTCCACACCTACCCTTGCATAATGCCATGACCCGATCAATAACGCCGTTGTGTTCGTCCCAATCAAGTGTAGGCGACTCTCCGGTGGTGCCAGTCGGAACCAAACCGTCAATACCCTGAGAAATCTGGAATTCCACGTTCTTTTCAAGCCCGTCCCAATCGACCGACATATCCGGCAAGAACGGGGTGACAATCGCTGTCCAAGCGCCTTTCAGTCTCATCGTGCCTCCTCAATCCAATGGATCACTCCCATTCAGGAAATCACCACTGACACTTCGCGGTTAGTCTTCTATTTTAAGGCTCTACGCACGATTTGGCAATGGACATCGCTCCAAAACCGATACGCCAGAACGCAAACCCAGTGTTTTCAGTAATCCGACGCTTCTTAACTAAGTGGACGGATCGCCGAAATGCGCTAATTCCAATAAACATTCTAGGTCTTGCACTATGTTAGTTTCACACAATGGCTTTGCAGCGACTCGTGATATAATGCTCGCAGTTACTCAAAGGAGGCATTTCGAACATTTGTCGGCGATTAAGAACTACCTTCTTGATATGGACGGCGTGTTAGTACGAGGTCGCGAACCGATACCCGGTGCCCAAGAGTTCATAGCAAGACTCCAAGAAGCCGGAGCGCGATTCGTCGTACTGACCAACAATCCGATGTATACTCCTAGAGATCTTCAGCACCGCCTATCGTTGATAGGACTCGAGGTCCCGCACGATCACTTGTTCACCTCGGCGATGGCTACTGCTCAATTCCTAGACTCTCAAATGCCTCGTGGAACAGCATATGTGATCGGCGAAACCGGGCTTACCACAGCCCTGCACGAGGTTGGCTACGTCCTAACGGATCGCAACCCAGACTACGTAGTCTTGGGGGAAACTAAGGACTACAGTTACGACCAAATCTCGCGGGCCGTTAGGCTAGTAGCGGCAGGATCACGCTTCATCGCTACCAACCCAGATCCGAATGGACCAACGGAAAAAGGTATTGGCCCTGCCTGCGGCGCAATGGCCGCGCTGATTGAGAAAGCCACTGGTGTGGCTCCCTACTTTGTTGGCAAACCCAATCCCCTGATGATGCGCAGCGCACTCCGCTTCCTCGGAGCTCATTCCGAAGACACCGTAATGATCGGCGACAGAATGGATACCGACGTAGTAGCTGGAATCGAAAGCGGGATCGAAACCATCCTAGTCCTTACCGGTGTCACCCAAGAAGGAGACATTGCGAGATGGCCCTATCGGCCCACGCGAGTTGTACAGTCGGTGGCCGAAATTGAGGTGGTCTAGAGTTGATTTGTAAAATCCGACACGACAAGCAAACCCTCGTCGAGAAACTAGAAAAGGGATATCAACGAACGCAATGCGCAAAGAGATAGGAAACGGCGCCATCGAACTGGTGCGAGGAGACATAACTCAACAGGATACTGATGTGATTGTCAATGCCGCCAACAAGACCCTTCTGGGTGGAGGAGGCGTTGATGGCGCGATCCACCGCGCAGGCGGGCCTGTCATTCTAGAAGAGTGTCGAAAGCTCGGCGGCTGCGAAACCGGCGACGCTAAAATCACGACTGGCGGAAACCTAAAGGCAAAATGGGTAGTTCATACTGTGGGTCCGGTCTATCGGGATGGTAAACACCGCGAAGCTGAGTTTCTTGCAAGCTGTCATAGGCGAAGCCTCGAATTGGCTCTCGAACACGGCGCTAGGTCGGTAGCATTCCCAGCAATTAGCTGCGGAATTTACGGCTACCCTCTCGACGAGGCCGCACCTATCGCGCTCTCAGCTGCTGCGGAATTTCTGCGGGCTCATGCCGGCGTTGAATTGGTGAAATTTGTTCTCTTTGATGAAAAGGCATTTGAGGCATATTCAAAAGCACTGACCAACCTAACAACAGATTGACCAGCTATGGAGGACGCTCAGTGATCGATCCAAGAATGAAAAAACTCGCCGATGTTCTGGTAGGATACTCGACCAAGACTCAACCTGGTGAAAGGGTGCTGATCGACGCCTACGACGTTCCTGTCGAGATAGTTACAGTTTTGATCGACCGAGTATTTGACGCAGGCGGGTTGCCGTTTGTAAAAGAGCACCGCGCTAGAGTTCAGCGGTCTCTGGTCCTTCGCGCAACCGAGGCGCAAATGGAAATCGCCGCTCGGCATGCACTGGAGTTTATGAAGGACATGAACTGCTACATCGCCTTGCGCGGAAGTCACAATGTGACGGAGCTCTCCGACGTACCTGAAGAGAACATCAAGATGCATGAAACACACTTCAAGCCGGTTCAAGATTATCGTGTCAACAATACAAAATGGGTTGTTCTGCGCTGGCCTACGCCCTCGATGGCTCAGCTTGCGGGAATGTCAACACAGCAATTTGAGGATTTCTATTTTGACGTATGTACACTTGACTATGCCAAGATGGCTGCAGCAGAACAACCTCTCAAGGAGCGTATGGAACGCACCGACTTGGTTCGCATAATCGGCCCTTATGATACCGACCTGACTTTCTCGATAAAAGGCATACCAGCGATCCCGTGTGTCGGAGACCGCAACATACCAGACGGCGAAGTTTTTACCGCTCCTGTGAAGGACAGCGTCAATGGCGTTATCCAATTCAACGCTGGGACCATATATCATGGCAGAACGTTTGACAACATACGGCTCGTGTTCAAGAATGGGCGTATAGTTGATGCCGTCGCCTCCGATACCAAAGCCATCAACCATATACTCGATACGGACGAAGGCGCGCGCTATGTCGGCGAGTTTTCCCTTGGATTTAACCCATGCATCACTCGCCCAATGCGAGATATACTTTTTGATGAAAAGATCGCTGGCTCAATCCACCTGACTCCCGGACAAGCCTACGAACAAGCCGATAACGGCAACCGATCAAAGATCCACTGGGACATGGTTCTGATCCAGACAGACGAATTCGGGGGAGGAGAAATCTACTTCGACGGTGAGCTCATTCGCAAGAATGGCCGTTTTGTTCCGGACTACCTGCAAGGATTGAACCCCGAGAATCTGGTGTAGGAAGCAGGTATTTGTATTCCTCGTACACATTCGGCGTCGGCGGTTGATTAGCTGGTCCACAAAATGCTAAAAGTATGGAGTGTGCGACCGAAGTCGCGCTTCTGCAAAGAGCCGCTAAAGCACCGCCTACAGACCGGCAAAGTGCTTGACAAGGGTCTGCGCGCATGATATTCTAAAATCGCTGGGGGATTGGGAAGTGGCTGTTCGAGGATAATCGTGGCGGCGCTTCTCATCCAAGGTTCGCGGGTTAGCGAACTTCACTTTCTGTTCCGGTGGAGCGACTCTGTCCATGCTAAACGAGGAGTCGTACCACGGGCGAATAGCTCAGTTGGGAGAGCGCTTCCCTTACAAGGAAGAGGTCATAGGTTCGAATCCTGTTTCGCCCACTTCGCGGGGGTGTAGCTCAGTCGGTTAGAGCGCCTGCCTGTCACGCAGGAGGCCGCGAGTTCGAGTCTCGTCATCCCCGCCATATCTATGATTCCGGTCGCAGCCGGGAAAAGCGCGTCCGTTCGATCTCGCGATTAAGCATTCTTTGCTGCGCTCGGAACGAGCAGGATGCCGAAAGTGTTACTCTGGGCACGGCAAAGAATCGGCCGTGAGATTGAACCGTGCCGAGGTAGCTCAGTTGGTAGAGC
>JAOAGX010000232.1 GCA_026415535.1 Armatimonadota bacterium
GTTCCGATGGAGTACAAGTTTTACCAAACAACGAACAATCGACCGGATCAATCACCCCGCGCAACACCTCTCCGCACCTGCACGGCGACGACTCAACCTCCGGTACAACTGCAATAACATCTGCGAACCTCTCCTTGGCATCCAAAGCAGAGTACTTCTGAGATATTGCGACACCACTTCCAGGAATTAGACCTATACCGCGCCAGTTCGCATCCGCAGTCTCGAACACGTCAGAAAGAAGCCCCTGTGCTTTCTCGTTGGGATCGCTTTTGACGGCCCGAGAGTAGACGTTGTCAACAAGTGCCACGCCTTCACTCGACTGTTTCAATACAGACTCGATCCCCAGCATAATATCGACGGGTTCGAAGCCGGTGACCGCACAAGGAATGCCAAATTCGCGAGGGATGAAGTCGTAGGCACTGGTGCCGATAATGGTTGTCACGTGACCGGGTAGTAGAAGGCCAGTAAGCCTAACTTCGCCCATCGAAAGCAAGGCCCGGAGTGCAGCAGGCATCGTCTTATGACTGCAAAACAGGAAAAAGTTTTCCAGCCCATTCTCCGCAGCCGTCTTCAGCGCAACCGCCGTGGCAGGCATTGTAGTCTCAAACCCAACACCGAAGAAAACGACCTCCGACCCAGTATTGTCGCGCGCGATATCGACAGCATCCATCGGAGAATAAAGAACTCTCACATCCACTCCATTCGCGCGCAGCTTTTCCAGCGAGGTTTTGGACCCAGGCACGCGGAGCATGTCGCCGAACGAGGTCAGGATAACACCGGGAACCTGTCCAATCGCAAGGAATGAGTCGATTTCTCGTTGATCAGTAACGCACACCGGGCAGCCCGGTCCCGATACGAGCCTCACACCCGACGGCAACAGCGCGCGCAGGCCGTACTTGGCCGCCGACATCGTGTGCGTCCCGCAAACCTCCATTATCGAAGCTGTAACCCCTGCGTGACAAGCAATCCTCGACGCAATTTGTTCGACCAAGGCCCTATCTCGGAACTCGTCGCTAAACCTCACCTACGAACTCCTTGATAAGCGAAAGCGTTTGCCGAGCTTCATCCTCATCAACCACAGCTATAGCCATTCCAGCGTGTATCAGCACGTAATCCCCCACCTTGGCATTCGGCAACAGATCAAGTCGAGCCCGACGCCTGACGCCTTCGACCTCTACCTCAGCCACAGGTCCATCGATGCTCGCTATTCTCATTGGCACCGCAAGACACATGTTCAGGAACCAAAGATAAAAGACCGCATTCGGGTCACCACGCTCGAAAATCGCTACAAAAATCAGGAAACAGTTCGGTTGGCTGCAACAACGACTTGGCCCAGCGAAATGCAAGCGTCATTAGGAGGTATCAGTCTGTGGATCAGCACCTCAAATCCCGCTTCCTCGAGGCGAGTCTTCAACCGCCAAAGTATAATCGCGTTCTGAAAAACCCCGCCAGACAAAGCAACCAACTGCAGCCTCGTTGTCTCTCGAACTCTTTCGCACGCCTTGGCAAGCATCTCAACAAGCGAGTTGTGGAACCTCGCAGAAACGACACTCTTATCCCCACTAGCGATAAACTCATCCACAGCCGCCTTGAACACCGGCACAGGATCCAGGTAAAAGATACCATCTGTTGTGGTTAATCGGCTTGTGTACGATCCGGTTTCGCGTTCATCGGCGATCATTTCGAGCTCAACTGCAGGCTGCCCTTCGTAAGTGCGCTCGCGGCAAACACCAATGGCTGCCGACAGCGCGTCAAACAGTCGCCCTGCACTGGAAGTCACAGGCGAGTTTAGACCGGTCTCAATCTGCCGACGGATCACACGATATTCAAAATCCGTAAGCTCCAACCCGAGTTTCTCCGCAACGTGCTTGAAGTCCTGTCCGTAAGCCGTGTGAAGATAAGCCGCTGCCATTCTACTTGGGTCCCTAATCGCCGCTTCGCCTCCCGGCATTCGAATCGGCGCGAGGCTTCCTACACGCTCAAATCCCTCGAGGTCAGCAACAAGTATCTCGCCTCCCCAGACTGTGCCATCCATTCCCCAACCAGTACCGTCAAGCGCAACCCCGATGCATCTTTCATTTCGCCCGTTCTCGACCAGGCAGCTCGCAATGTGAGCGTGGTGGTGCTGCACTCCTACCAACCGGGCGCTATCCTTGTCATGCGCAAAGCGAGTACTCAAATAGTCCGGGTGAAGATCGTGTGCGATTGTTGTTGGCTCCACACGAAAAAGCGACATAAAGTGATCGACGGCGTATCTGAAGTAGTCAAACGTCTCGACCGTATCGAGATCGCCAATGTGTTGGCTAACCACTGCTTGACTTCCTAACCCCAAACAAAACGTGTTCTTCTGTTCGGCACCAACTCCCAGAATAGGTTCGCTAGGAGCCGCGCTCTCAACTAGGTCAATCGCATCAGGCACGAAACCACGCGCTCTACGAATAATTATCGCGCCGCAAGGATCGTCCGCGCGTATGACTGAGTCATCGCACGGCACGTGAATGTCGCGGTCGTGCATCAAGAACGCGTCCGCAAGAACTGCAAGTCTCTCCCTTGCCAAGCCGTTAGTAAACACTAGCGGTTCTTCGCTCAGGTTGCCGCTTGTCATCACGAGTGCGGGAGGCGCGTGTTGAAAGAGCAGTACGTGCAGTGGGGTATAGGGAAGCATTAAACCCAGGTTGCGATTAGATGGTGCGACCTCTTGGGAAATACTCCGATTGAACTTCGCCCCATATGTCATACCATTCGCCGCTCTCTTCCTCGCTAGAACAATTGGCCTACGAGAAGATATTAGAAGATCACGCGCCGCTGCTGTCAACTCGCAAACCTTTTCGGCCTCTTCGATGTCCTTCAACATTAAAGCAAAAGGTTTGGCCACACGTCCCTTTCGCACGCGCAGCGTACGAACCGCATCGGGGTTTCGCGCGTCGCACGCAAGGTGGAACCCACCAAGCCCCTTTATGGCAACTATCCGCCCCTGCCAAAGCAGCTCTCCAGCTAATCGCAACGGCGTATCGTCGATCCGTCGGCCATCAACCTCGATCCAAACGCGTGGACCACACTTAGGACACGCTATAGGCTCCGCGTGGAATCGACGGTTGGCGGGATTGCGATATTCGGCGGCACAGTCGGAGCACATCTCGAATTCGGACATGGTGGTGTTGGAACGATCGTAGGGTACGCGCCGGACTATCGTAAAGCGCGGACCGCAGCTAGTGCAGTTGGTGAACTCATACCCAAAGCGCCGGTCATCTGGATCAAAAATCTCACGCAGGCAATCCTTACAAGATGCCACGTCGGAGGGGATCCCTACTTGCACCTCGGCACTTTTCTCGCTCTCAAGTATCCTGAACTCCCCATAGCCCACGGGATCGGCCTCGATCGTTGTCAAGGACGTAACGCGCGCTAGCTCCGGCGCTTGCCGCGTAAGACAACATACGAACTCCTCAATACCACTCGCCGGTCCCTCAACGTCGATCTCGACACTCGACGAACTGTTGCGAACCCAGCCCCGCAAACTGTGGTTTCGGGCCAGCCTGCACACAAACGGCCTAAAACCCACGCCTTGAACTACGCCGGTAACGCGAACGATCCTGCGGATTAGCTTGGTTTCGGATTTCAAGCCGGACACCTTTTGGAACACGGGATGATTTGTTCACTTTTACTTATTGTATCGTACTACGACTCGGTAACGGATAACTCCGGTTCGGCCGCAGATTCTTCGCTGCGCTCAGAATGACAATCTTGCGAGCACATCATTCCGAGCACTCTTACATAGGTACGCCGCTCTGGACACTCTCACAGAGACGTTATTCTGAATGGGGCAAAGAACCTAGCAAGAAGCTCAACTTTTCTGAGTTACCCCTA
>JAOAGX010000233.1 GCA_026415535.1 Armatimonadota bacterium
AGATGTGTATAAGAGACAGCAACAAAGTACCAGTTAAAAGCGGCTCGTTTTGCTACTAAAGATGAAAAAAGTGTTGTTTGTCTGTGTTGGCAATGCAGCCCGAAGCCAGATGGCGGAGGCGTTCGCAAAACGGCTGGGTGCGGGGAAGATCGAGGCCGAGTCTGCCGGAACTGAGCCTGCGGATCACCTGAACCCTACCGTAGTAGAAGCAATGCGTGAGATCGGATACGATATGAGCCACCATCATCCCAAGCTCCTGACTATTGAGATGGCCGAGTCCGCCGATCGGATCATCACGATGGGTTGCGGAGTCGACGCAAGCGCCTGTCCTGCGGCGTTTCTCCCAACTGAGGACTGGGGCCTCGAAGATCCCAAGGGTCAGCCGATAGAGAAGGTGCGTGAGATTCGCGACGAGATCGAGCGTAGAGTAAAGGTGCTCGTGGAGGAGGGGACTGGTGAAGACTGAGGATTTAGCGATGAGTAGTCGGTCAGATGAAGCTAAGTGCCGATCGAACTCGGCGAACTATGTGGGTGCAGCGAAGCGACTTTCGTTTCTAGATCGGTACCTGACCCTTTGGATATTTCTCGGTATGGCTCTTGGGGTCGGGATGGGATATGTTGCGCCGGGAATTGCTCAATTTTGGAACCGTTTCTCTGTCGGTACTACAAACATCCCCATCGCAATCGGCCTCATACTGATGATGTACCCGCCGCTCGCCAAGGTCCGATATGAGGAACTGGGCGATGTGTTCCGCGATTGGCGCGTGCTGGCCCTATCGCTTTTTCAGAACTGGGTGATAGGTCCGACTCTGATGTTTGCCCTCGCGGTCGTTTTCCTGCGCGGTTATCCGGAGTATATGGTCGGGCTGATTATGATAGGCCTGGCACGGTGCATTGCCATGGTGATCGTGTGGAACGATTTGGCCAAAGGTGACCCGGAGTATGCCGCCGGATTGGTTGCGTTCAACAGTGTGTTCCAAGTGTTCTTTTACAGCGTCTATGCGTATATCTTCATCACGGTCCTGCCACCGCTTTTGGGCTTGGAGGGCAGCGTTGTCGAGGTCACAATAGGCGAGATCGCGAAAAGCGTGTTTATCTACCTGGGCATACCGTTTATTGCGGGAATGCTCACGCGGTTCGCGCTAATCAAGGCAAGAGGCAGGCAGTGGTACGAAACGCATTTCGTGCCAAGGATCAGCCCGATCACCCTCATCGCGCTCCTCTTCACGATCGTAGTCATGTTCTCGCTTAAGGGCGAAGTGATTGTTGATCTTCCATTAGATGTCGTGCGGATCGCGATTCCGCTATTGCTATACTTTGTCGCGATGTTTCTTGTCAGTTTCTACCTGGGGCACAAGATTGGGGCAAATTATCCCAAGACTGCGACACTCTCATTTACCGCAGCAAGCAACAATTTCGAGCTTGCGATTGCTGTAGCTGTGGCAGTGTTTGGGATCAACTCGGGCCAGGCATTCGCGGCAGTGATCGGACCGCTGGTGGAGGTTCCGGTTCTGATCAGTTTGGTGAATGTCGCACTGAAGTTCGAGAAAAGGTTCTTTGTGGGCTAGCGGTTGATTGTGTGTTGCTTGTCGATCTACTCTAGGTAGAAGGCGAACACTCTTACGGCATCCGATCCCCAAGTACTGTCGAAAATAGCACGCACACCGCCTACTTCCGCGCCGATATCGACCTTGATAAGCCGCTGATAGTTGCCCCTCACGTCCCGCCAAGGCTGCCAATCGCCACTTGATCGGACTTCCAAGCGGAAGTCCTTGACTATGGTTTCCGGCACGCCCTCGACTGCGCCGTAATGTCCATGATGACTCATCGCGACTAGCTTATCGAGTGAGCTATCGAAGATGAATACCGCCGCCTGCACGAACCTTGGCGTGTCCCAGACGAACTCCACGGAGCTCCCGATTCTTCCGGTCCAGGCATGTAGCTCGTCGCCTACAGGACGATTTATTCCGTCCAGGAGCGGCGTTGGATCTCCGCATGACGCGCTGAGTTTAGCATTCGTCGTCAATTCAGAAAAGCGCTGCTTGACCCAAGGCAGATATGCGTCCTGTCTTAGAAGCGATTGCTGGAGCTCGTCTATGCGATGCTTTCCAACTTCCCTAGGTGTGATCTTTTCTCGGCAAGCGATGGCGGCAGCGGTTCCGACAGCCTGGCCGGCCACTGCTCCGGTGGCTTGAACACGAGCCGAGCTGAGCGCTGCGTGAGTGTAGCTTGCGCATCGCCCCGCAAACATAAGATTTTCGATATTCTTTGAGTAAAAGCATCGGTAAGGGATTCCGTATGGTGATGGCGTTGGGTAGAAAACCGTAGGTTCGCCCTTATACCAGAACCCGCTGGGGTGGTGGTCGTCCATTTGCCAGCCGCCGTAGCAAACAATATCTTCAAAATGGCGGCCTTCTCTTTCTATGTCGTTCTGAGTTAGGACAAGGTCGCCTACGTAACGTCGGCTTTCACGCTTGGCTGGCAGGAACTGAACCCAATCTAGCGCGTAGTTTTCGGCTCCGTGATCACCGTGGTTCTTAATATGGTCCCAAACACCAAAAACTATCTTGAGCAGTTCGTCGCGTATGGACTCGGTATCGGCAATTGAGTCCTGCTCGCCTCCCAACTCGATCCACCAGTAACCCATCTCGATCCAACCGTGCCATCGATAAGGGAACGACTCCTCGGTCGGAAAATCATACGCCCAAGAAGGCGGCTCGAAAGGTTGCGGGGACCCCATATTGCGCGCCTGGAACAGACAAGTCATGCCCATTGTTTTTTTATCGGCGATTTCAGGCTGGTGAGATTCGTTGAATTCGCTTTTGGCCTCGCGTCCAATCCGATACTCAGCGCCGGTTAAAGGCGCAAGAACTCCGTCGCCGGAACAGTCTGCAAAGATGTGAGCCTTGATTGTGTGGTAGGTGTAAGTAGTAAGTTGCCAGCCGGTAACTGATACTATGCGCGATCCATCCACCTCGGCGTCGAGTACTGAGCAGTTCAGGAAGTATTTGAGGTTCGGTTCCAATAGTACCTTTTCGTATAGGATTGTATCCCATATCGAATAGCTCTTCTGCGAATTGCGGCGCTGGTTTTCTAGCCGGAGCTCTTCCAGAATTCCGGTCTCGCGAACATTTGGTATTTTGCCGTGACGGTCCGCGCCGCAAATGTGCACGCGCATCTCGCTCGACGAGTTGCCACCAAAGACAGGTCTGTCCTGTACTATAGCAGTTTTGGCTCCCTCTCGTGCCGCCGCTATTGCTGCGCACAAGCCTGCCATTCCGCCACCGACTACGCAGAAGTCGAATGTGTGAGTTTGCCTGTTCATTTCGGCCTCGGGCCCAATCGTATCCTAATGGCAATATGGTAGATCATCAGCTGTTGAGCCATTTGATTGCCTGTTTTTGCAAGCTTTCCCGGCACGATTATACCACTTGATACCGAGTGGGTTTTAGCTGTGCAATTAACGCCCTTATACTTTCAGGCGATTGCGACAATGGCGTTTCGGTGTTTTTTCCACTTAGTCGAGAAAAGTCGAATTATCGGAAGTACTTAGTTGGCTATCCATCGTGTAAACTCACTATGTTATTGTTTTCCTCGCTCCTGCGGTCGCGGATTCTTCGGTCGGATGACAGAGTACTCTTCACTTTTTCGTCTTGAATTGTTCGAGATCGGGAGGACAAAAATTATCTTACACAGGATTTAATTCTTGATGGCGGAGTAGAGCAAAGTGCCGCACTAGTTCTGTTTAGTCTGTTGAGGTCGGGCAATCCCGGGTGGCCAGTGTTGAAAAGGTCAAGGTATGTTC
>JAOAGX010000234.1 GCA_026415535.1 Armatimonadota bacterium
CCAAGTCGGCGTTCGACCTAGTTCTTTTAAGTAGCGTTGCATAGGAGTTCTGAGTTCCGGCGTAGGTGAATAGTGGTCGAAGTAGCCTTTCTCCCACATCTCGCGGCTGTGCTCACGCGCTACTCTGACAAGAACGGGATTCACCAATAGGACCGGCAACCTCCTAGCTTTTCGCTCATTGTTGATGAGATTGATTGAGCGCAACTCAAGTGCCGTGCACGATTCGTCTGCTGTCGCGGATCGTGAAGTACCAGCGACACTGGTCACAGGCCACAACGCCTGATCTGCAACACCAGCCTGCTTAGACACGACACCTGATTCCGATGTCGGAGGCGTCGAAGCCGAGAAGTTCCCGTTGAGCAACAGCGATGCGAGAACGATCGAGAGCTTGGCCATTAGCTGTGCACCAGTGGGGCTATTGCAATAGCCTCCCATAAGGAATCGTGCCGCATCGTTTGCCACGTTCGAACATACCTTCGGATGCGCTAGACAAAAACTGGTATTTATGCGAGGCATCCGCAAGGCATTGACAGCGTAACTAGGCTGCGGTTATGATTCTGGACTGTAGGCCCGTTGAGGAGACAAAATGTCGGTAGATCTTTTAGAAGCCCTTAAAGAACGCGAGAGAAAAGTTACTGAGTACTTTATGCAGCCGCGGTTTCGCGATTGGTTCAAGCCACAAGACTTGCGAGATGCTGTGTTTGCCTATTTGGAACGTCCGGCAAAGCGATTGCGACCAGCGGTGATGATGTGGTCGTGCGGAGCAGTAGGGGGTGACGAGAACCTAGTGATACCGGCGGCAGCAGGAATCGAGATTTTTCACACTTGGACACTAGTCCACGACGATCTGATCGACAACGACGAACTGCGACGCGGCGGTCCGACAATACACAAACTAGGCGAAGCTTTTGCCAGAGAAAAACTCGGCTACCCAGAAGAGAAATGCCGGGATTACGGACGCGACCTAGCGGTCCTCACCGGCGACTCCCAGCACGGATTCACGATAAGTTTGTTCTGTGAGTGTGCAGGTGCGAAGACCTCCCCCACCCCCTCATTTGCAAGAAGGAGAGATAAAAACGGATCGTACCCTGCATTAAGCGACGGATGCGACCCGAGCGTGGTATTGGATGTAATCTACCACTTGGAATCATACGTCGTGAACACACTGATCGAGGGAGAAACTCTTGATGTTCAATACGCCCGAACGCCGGTTGAAAAGCTCACGTGCGACGATATTGTGCGTATGCTCTGGATGAAGACCGGTGTGCTGTACGAGTTCGCGGCGCGAGCTGGCGCAATGCTGGGGTTGAACACATCGGACTTAACTCACCCGTGGGTAGCCGCACTGTCGAGGTTCGCAAGTAAGTGCGGAACTGCGTTCCAACTCCAGGATGACATCCTGGGCCTACTAGGCAAGGAAGAGCAGCTCGGTAAGCCGGTCGGGTCCGATGTTCGTGAGGGCAAGAAAACCACTATAGTCTACTTTGCGCTCAAGACCGCGAGTGAAGAACAGAAGAAGTTTCTACTCTCGGTACTCGGCAATGCGAACGCCTCGACAAACGAGGTTCAGAAGGCAACGCAAATGATGCTTTCATTGGGGGCGGTAGACCAAACCGCACAACTGGCCCTCGAACATGTTAACTCAGCGTTGACAGAACTGGACGAGCTGCCCGACTCACAATATAAGGAGCTGTTGCGCGCGTGGGCTAAGTATATGATAGAGCGGCAGTTCTAGCATTTTTAGTTAGTCGCGACAAGCGGCGTTTCTGGTGCTCCCAAATGCTTGGGTGATGAGCGTAGAACCGACGGAAACATCGGGGGCTCGTTGTATTGCACAGGCCTAATCGATTTGAAGGAGATAAGGAGCTGAAGCAAGCCTATATTGTAGGATTTGGAATAGCGTGCATCGACTATATATTCGTCGCCCCTCAAGCAAAACCTGGTGGGTTTGAGCTGATTGAGGATTACAAGGTTGAGGGCGGTGGACTAACAGGAACCGCCATTGTAGCAGCATCGAGGCTCGGTGCGCAAACGAAGCTGCTTGGACGAATCGGGGATGATGACGTGGGAGACCAGATCGTCGAAGGTCTTAAGCGCGAAGGGGTCGATACCTCGCTCCTGATACGCGTGCCTGGAGCAAAGAGTTATTTCTCAATAATCCACGTCGACGCCGATACAGCCGAACGCACAATTTATGGGCGCAAGGAGGTTAACATCGACTGTTCCACGAACCTAATACCACTCAATGCTTTAGAAGGCGCGGATGCCGTTTTGCTTGACCCTCACTGGCCCGAGGGCGCGCGCGCAGTTGCAAAGAGAGCAATCGATTTGGGCATTCCCATCGTGCTAGACATGATCATCAGGCCCGAAGTGATTGATATACTAGCAATGTCAGACTACCCTATTATTACCCGTAAATCCGCGCTCAATTTTGCTGGTACGAATGACTACTCTGCTGCAATCGCTGCAATACGTTCTCTTGGACCCAAGGCTGCGGTCATCACTTGTGGAGATGAGGGCGCATATTATGCAGACGAAAACGAAGAAGGACACGTCGAAGCCTTCAAAGTAAACGCAGTGGACACCACAGGCGCGGGAGACGTTTTCCACGGTGCTTTCGCGTTTGGATTGACTCAGGGGTGGAAGGTCCGAGACGTAGTTACGTTCGCATCAGCGGTCGCAGCAATCAAATGTACGAAAGTAGGAGGGCGTTCCGGGATTCCAACATTTGACCAGACAATCGAGTTTATGCAGGAGCATGGGGGCACGCTCTCCAGTTTTATGATAAAAAATAGATCAATGGAGGTAAGTTAGTTGGCGTATCGGATTACACTGATTCCTGGAGACGGCACTGGACCTGAGATTACCGAAGCTACACGTCGAGTAATAGAAGCAACAGGAGTTCCCATAGAATGGGAGGTAAAGCACGCTGGACTGGACGTGATGGATCAGTGCGGCACACCTCTGCCAGACGACGTGCTGGAGAGCATCCGCCGCAACAAGGTTGCGCTCAAAGGACCAATCACAACTCCGATTGGCGGCGGGTTCCGAAGCGTGAACGTCGCATTGCGTAAGGCGCTGGACCTTTATGCGTGCGTAAGGCCTTGCAAGTACTATCCGGGGATCAGGTCGAGGTATACGGACGTGGACCTCGTTGTCGTAAGGGAGAACACCGAGGATCTATACGCTGGTGTCGAATGGGATCTCGGCACGCCGGAAGCAAAGCACATAATCGAAATGGCGGAAGGCAAAATTCGCGAAGACTCGGCGATATCGATCAAACCGATATCAGTGACAGGAACTCGCAGAATAGTCAAGCTCGCGTTTGACTACGCCATCGCAAACGGTCGAAAGACCGTGACGGCAGTATGCAAGGCAAACATAATGAAGTTTACAGATGGACTTTTCTACCGCGTGGCGCGACAGGTGGCAAAGGCTTACGGAGCCAAGTTCGAACCAGGGACCCCCGAGCCTGAAGAAGAAGCTTCTGAAATCGAGGTTACAGAACACAATACCGAACTAGTTTACAACGAGCGACTGGTCGACAATATGTGCATGCAGCTTGTGCAAAAGCCCGAGCTGTACGACGTAATCGTGCTCCCCAACTTGTACGGAGACATCATCTCGGATTTGTGCGCAGGGTTGGTTGGAGGGCTCGGGGTTGCGCCGGGCGCGAACATCGGCGCAGATGCTGCTCTGTTCGAACCAACTCACGGCAGCGCCCCGAAATATAAAGGGCAGAACAAAGTCAACCCTATCGCTA
>JAOAGX010000235.1 GCA_026415535.1 Armatimonadota bacterium
CTACTAGGTCGTGTTGAACCATAGCAGAAGATGCTTCACCAAGGCTTGAGTATATGGTTCGAGAAGCCGCCACAATAGCCGACCCCATTGCCGATTCCGTTACCTTCGGTCTGATCAAAACCTTTTTCAGCGCAGCAGCCCTGATACGCATCCAGGCAACGCTCTTCGCACCTCCACCGGTTGCGTAAATCGCATTTCCGACAGGTGCGCCCAGCTCCTCCATAAGCTCATAGCACCATCTCTCGACGAACGCCACTCCCTCAAGACACGCTGCGTAGAGAGCCGCCGTCCCCGAGCTATGATCAGGCAGGAATCCCTCCGCATCCGAGTTGACGAAAGGTAGCCGCTCACCGCGTCGTACAAGCGGATAACAGGCCAGTCCCGAGGGAACCAAACTGGCGGCATCGCGATCGAGCACATTATAATCCGCATCAGGAAAAAGTTTTGTAAGGCACTCTCCTCCTACGTTACCGGCTCCTCCAGGCAACCACCAACCGTCGGGGTGACGATGACAATAGACTCGCCCCTCCGGATCTTTAACTAGATCAATCGAGACACCACGAAGGACAAGAGTAGTTCCTAGAGTCGAGTTCCACTCGCCAACCGCAGACGCGCCTGAAGCAATAAACCCTGCGGTGCCATCCGAAACTCCCGCCACCACCGTTGTATTCTGTTCCAGTCCGGTCAGAGTAGCACACTCAGCCGTGACACGGCCAATAGGATCTCCCGGGGTCATAACGAGAGGCAGTTTCTCTGGTTCGATCTGCAAAGTGTCGAAAATGAAATTCGGCCAGCAAAACCCAACTAGGTCGTAGCCAGTCTTGAGGGCATTGGAATTGTCTGAGATTCCGAAGTCGCCAATGAGCTTGCCAGCAATGAAATCTGCCGCGTGAATAGCTTTGTGGCAACGTTCCCAGTTGCGCGGCTCATTTCGCTTAAGCCAAAGTAATTTCGGCAACCCAAACGACGGGCCAAATCTATATCCCAGCTTGGCAATCAGATTACTACCGGCCTCGTTGCACTCGTCAGACTCGGCTTGTGCACGCGTGTCGCTATACATTATCGCAGGCCGAATAACATTCCCCGACCGATCAACCAGTAACACCGTGCCCGAAGTGGAGTCGACTGCCACAGCTACAATTTCACCACTTCCTCGGCCCGCGCGTATGATCAGACTGGTCACATCGGAAAGACAAGCCGACGCCGTTCGCCACCAGGCCTCTGGATCCTGCTCGAACCAACCTGTCGGCAGGCCGGTAACATTAACTTCGGGGCCGAATGAGCGGGACGATTGCGCTATGACCTGGCCGTTCTCATCACACGCGATTGCTCTTACGCCTTGTGTGCCTACATCTAATCCAACAAAAATCGGCATTAATCACTCTAGACTGGGCTCGCCCAACAAATAAAACCAGCTTGCATAAGCGCTTAGAAATATGGAAACACGGCTTCGACTATCAGAACAACAGGAAGCCGAGCGAAAACCTCGAGGTGAGGTTTGACAGCGACAACATCCGGTAATGGTCTGGGTTCCGCAATCCTGCGAACATTGAAACCACGAGCACTCAAAGCGTTGACGTAGGTCGAAAGGGTGCGGTGCTTGACTTTAGTATCCTCCCCACGAATCACCGGACCGACCTCGGATATATGCCAAGATTCGGCGAAATAGTTGTCAAGCGCCTTATAAAGTAGTTTGCCGTCTTCGTCGGATATCCAGCAAGCGTCGGGCATCGTGAAGCAAGGATGCAGCACTGAGAAAATAAATCGGCCACCCAGCTTGACAAGTCGAGCGAGTTCGGAAACTGTTCCAGGGAGGTCTTTGGTGATCAACAAACCCATGTTGCACACAATATCATCGAAGACGCTATCTCCTATCGCAGACAGATCTGTAGGCTGAGCCACCACGTATCTGATGCCGTGTTCCTCTCGTTTGTCCAATTCGCCAGCAATGCCAATCAGTCGATCCGAGGTATCAACTGCAGTTACTTTTGCACCCATAGTGGCAAGCCGCCGAGAAAGGTAGCCAGCGCCACAGTAGATGTCGAGCACGTCCTTGCCGCTGACGGGGCCTATCATATCCAGCATAGCGGGAGCTATAACGTACCGTTGGAGATCACCCCCCGACTCAGCAGCGAACGCTGCTAACCCGGCCGCTAATTCCTTGTAAACAGCAGAGTCACGACTCATAAGCAAAAGAAGAATGCCTCACGATATAGACGCCTTCATGTTCGTCGGGGTTTCGGGAAGTTCCTTGAGGTAGCAAAAATAAGCGGAGCAAATGTGAGATAACTTAGCTCGGAAACAGATTTCCCGCTGAGCTCAGAATAACGATTTGCAATCCCGTTCTTCCTAGCGCAGTAAATAGTCCCCTTCAACAAGAGAAAACCTGCGCTGCAAAGACCATTCGAAAACAGGTTACAAATGTTCAGCCGGACGACTTATCACGAGTAGCTTATGCAGTTCAGCTTATTAGTCGCGGTTGTCGGTCGAGGTTTTTTCGACGCATCCGAGCTGCTCTCGAATACCAAGGAGTGTTAGAACCCTAACAAGTTGCTTACTACAGTTCTCCATGCGAAATGATCCACCAAGGCGAGCAAACCAGGTTTTGAGCAGTAGAAGTGCTTTGAGTGCCTCTGTGTCAATAAACGTCACCTCGCGGCAGTCAATAATACAAGCCTTGACATTTTCGCCTACGGCGTCCTCGATGCAACTTTTCATCTTCCCTACGCCAGCGAGGTCGACATCGCCGCTGATCTGGATAAAAACCTGTTCGCCACGGCGTGAAGCTGCCAAGGTAAGGTGACGCGCGGTCTCCATCTGCGATTCCCCCTAAGGACACTGGATAGAATACCATAGTCCGCTCTGGCCAGGTTTATCGCGGGGCGTCTCTAGAAAGCTCGCTATGAAGTGACAAGAATATTACATACTGCGCTTCCCCATGTCAAGGTTTTTTGTGAGAAAATTGCAATGATTTTCCAGCAAATTGGATAATTCTCGACTGCTCGAACAAGTATACTGGCTTAGTCGTGCTAGTACGTAGTCGATTGAATTTGCCAACACGTCGACCCATATTCGAAGAATTCCTCATGCTTTCACAATCAAAAAGTCTTCTGCGTTTTCTGCAACACGGTGCTCAACGATTACCCTGTACTCCGATTCGACCAGGTGTGGATATGCAACAAACTAAAAGCGTGCAATCTCATCGCACAAAAAAACGCGCTACTCCGACCACAGGCTTGTGATCTGCGACCTGGTGCTTGAGTAAGAACAAATCATTTCTCTGTCTAACCCCAGCCGGTAATTGGTAGAAAATCGGCAGAAACGTTCAGTTAGTTTCGCGAGAGATTCTTCGCTGCGCTCAGAATGACGCGTCGTATGGCTTGTCATTCTTCGACGCGCTCAGAATGCTGCGTCTTCTGACATGTCACTCTATGCTACACTAAGAACGGCGCGTCCTATGATTTGTCATTCTTAGCTGGGCTAAGAATTGCGCACATTCTGATTTGTCGTTCTTAGCTGTGCCAGGAATTGTGCGTCATCTGATTTGTCATTCGCCGCTGCGATGATAATGCGTTCTATGATTTGTCATTCTGAGCGCAGCGAAGAATCTGGGTTCGAAAGGCTGGGCACACATAGTGGCAACGCTAACAGCTGACTTTGAATTACAAACTTGTAGCTCGGAGCATTTAGTTTCGAGTCCTATACGGAAAAGCACCGCCCGAAGCAATCGCCGTAATGCGCCGTTCGAGGAATATGTGC
>JAOAGX010000236.1 GCA_026415535.1 Armatimonadota bacterium
CGATGTAAACGTGGTGATATCGGCGTTGGAGAGAGGCACGCTCGTGTACGCGGCGCAACACTGAGCCGCCGCAAGCAACGCAGCAACCAACGCTACCCTTCGCAGCGGAATAAAAACCATCGACCGCATTACTCCCGTGCGCGCTCAAGACGCGCCGTTGCTTGTCCCGAACCCGGTTAGGAGACTTGTTTAGTTCTGCGCGGGCTTAGCAATAGGCGAAACATCCAAAAGCCCGAGCAGCGCGGCCCTGCGCATCGCTTGCACTCGGTTAGAGACCTGCAGCTTCTCATAGATTCGCGCCAGGTGAAAATCCACAGTGCGCTTGCTGCAGACCAAGGCAGCGGCCACTTCCCTGGAAGACTTGCCCTCCAATACGAGGCTCAAGACTTCGATTTCACGTTTGGTCAGAGACACGACTCTTTTTTCTTGTCCGTCTCCCCCCACTTGGGCGGCCACTTTCGTGCTCTTCTCATTCCCCACGATTACTACCTCTGCGGGCAAACCGTGCGGATCGCACAGGCACGCGCCGCGCGAGGGATGTGTGCCCATCGGCCCGAGCGGTTAACACCAAGTAGGACTCACGACTTGGAGAGTTTACTACGAGGATGGCTGAACGCTTGGGCGGCGCGGCAGCCTGCAACGATCGTAGTGTAGTAAGGTTTTGCCTAGCACATCTTGGATCGGCGCGGCAACTTCCAGGTCTCCGCAACGACCCCTTTACCCCCGTTAGCACTCCGGTTCTAACGCCTAACTCCCTCTTGGCACCGGAGTTGTGAGAGGCCGTCCTATGCCCCTTCCACCGGTAGCCTTAACCTGGCGCTTCCATCGCCGACAGTTTCGTCCACCGGCATCCGTACTTTTACCTACATTCGAAGTATAGCACCGGTTTTGGGGTCTGTCAAGGAACATTTGATCTGATGCAAAAGAGTTCAAGTTTTGCGGGAGATTCTTCGCTTCGCTCAGAATGACGAAAGGACGAAGTTGAGATTCTTCGCTGCGCTCAGAATGACGTAGTGTGAATGTTGTCATCTTTTGGCAGCTTGAAGGCCGAAAGGATACTGCGTTATTCACAACAGCCTAGAGCAAGAACCGCACCATTTCTTTTTGCCTGGCTGCCTGTGACGTCGAAAGGATGCTGCATTATTCAAAGAGCACTGTGTTATTCACTGCCCTGAAGTGGTGGTATGGTTCGGAGCGTTGGTGAAATCTTTATGGTCAGCGACAAGGTTGTGCCGGCTCGTAGCCAAGTACGCCTAGTAAGCATCAAGCCGGCATCCTGGCCGTAGCTAAGTATGCTAACTAGTCATCAAGCCGCTATCCTGAGCATAGCTGAGTATGCCCACTAGTCATCAAGTTGTCATCCTGAGCGTAGTCTAGTGTGTCCGACAAGCATCAAGTCGTCATCCTGAGCGGAGCGAAGGATCTCTTTATGACGCTGTGTTTCACACGGAGCCTCGAGGGCAGGGGATCACAGGGCATTCCGAAGTCACAGTGCTCAGCTTCGAAGGTTTATCGGGCAATGCGAAATCATGCGGAGTGCACAGCTTCGGTTGCGTTTTCAAAAAAGCGGTGCCGAATCGCCGCACTCCGTATCAGTTAAGCAGCGTCAATCTCTCAAACGTCTGATGCGCGCGCCATTGCAATTAATAAAAACCAGCAAAACCACTAGTCTTGCGCGTAATAATGCTGAGTTGGAGGATTCAGACCGGCAGGCGTAGTAGAACACCCTGTGTCACGAGACGAGGAAATCTGCGAGAAAGAACTTCGTGTTAGAGCATTGATGCGTGATCAGGGACTTGACGCCCTCGCACTATCAACCACTGCCAACTTCGCATGGCTTACATGCGGCGGCTCCAATTACGTTGGGATCGCAACCGAAATCGGAGCTGCAAGCGCCGTCATTACTAAAAATTCCAAGTTCATCGTCTGCGACAACATCGAGGCTGCAAGAATCGCCAATGAAGAAGTTGCTGGTCAGGGATTTGAATTCAAGACGTGCGAATGGTATGAAGGTCGCAAGGATGCCCTGATTCGGGAGATCGAACCAAAAGGAACGCTTGGCTCCGACACACCGATCGAGGGAGCGCGTTACGTTGCGCCTCTGATTGACAACCTACGTCGGAGTCTGACGCCGGCTGAAATCGAAAGATACAGATCTCTGGGCAAAGATGTAAGCGAATGCCTTGCCGCGACTGCCAACGAAATCGAACCGGGAATGACCGAGCATCAGATCGCCGGGCTACTTGACGGTCGCCTAAAAGCATGCGGCATAGTACCGATAGTAACGCTGGTCGCGGTTGACGAACGGATTGAACATTATCGCCACCCGATCCCAACTGAAAAGAAGCTGGTTCGTCAGGCAATGCTGGTCACCGGTGCGCGACGGTTTGGATTAGTAGTATCCGCAACGCGAATTGTCCACTTCGGGCCAGTTCCTAACGAACTCCGTCTTAAGCACGATGCTGTTGCAAGAGTAGACGCGGAGTTGATTGCAGCCACCAGGGTTGGAGCAAGAATGGGCGACGTTCTTCAGCGCGGAATCGTCGCCTATCAAGAAGCGGGGTTTGCGGACGAATGGAGGCTCCACCACCAGGGCGGCCCCACGGGTTACAAGAGCCGCGAGTTTCGCGTGACACAGTCCACCGATGCCCAAGTGGCAGAGAACCAAGCGTTCGCGTGGAATCCCTCGATCACAGGCACGAAAACCGAGGACACAATCATCGCTACTAAGTCAGGACCGGAAATTATCTCCCTCACAGGGAACTGGCCAGTGATAATGATCCGGATCGGTGAGACAACGATTCCGCGCCCGGATATAATGGTGAGATGACACTTGCATAGTCTTCGGACTAATCCGCAACCTTGTAGTCTCGTCCGTGGCTAAACGTTTGTCGTAAGGCTGGTACCAAAATGAAGATACGCCATGACCTTTCTCAACTGAGATGGACCTTGTCAGGTTGGACTCCCGAGCTTTGGCGACTCGAACGAACGATGGAAGTTGGAGCATCGCCTAACGCCGAGATATACGGGATTCCGGCGCGCGTGCCTGGATCGGTGCAGATGAGTCTTCGCGACGCAGGTATTTTGCCTGACTGGAATGTTGGTCTCAACTATCGACTGTGCGAGTGGGTAGAAAATAGGCAGTGGATATATGAGGTTGCAATTCCGGACGAGTGGGTTGCTCCTTTTCACACTCCCATTCCGATTGGGAAACAATGCGAAAAGTTGCCTCCCAGCGAGGAGGAGCTTAGTGAGAGTTGTCATTCTTCGAAAGAAAAGCCTGCGGTAGTGCGGCTTAATTGCCGAGGGCTTGACTACTCCGGCAGCATCTTCTTGAACGAAAACTTCGTGTCCGAGTTCGCGGGATCACATACTCCACACGTCTTCGACATAACCAAACACCTGGCCGAGTCAGGAAACGTTCTTCGGATCGTATTCGACCCTCCTCCGCGTTGGCTGGGGCAGTTTGGTTTTACCTCGCGAATGAAAGACTGGAAGCCTCGGTTCAATTACACGTGGGACTGGGTCGTTCGACTAGTGCAGATCGGAATATCGGCACCAATTTTCCTAGAAATTACCGATGGCACTGAGATCACGGCGTTCCGTGTTACGACCGGGGCTAATACGCTTAATGCAAGGGGACACGTCGCCGTCCAATCCCTTCTTCAAGAGGAACGAAGGCTAACAATCAAGCTAACCCTCTCCCGAAACGATCAGATCATCCGCGAAGAGGTGATA
>JAOAGX010000237.1 GCA_026415535.1 Armatimonadota bacterium
AAGGTTCCAATCACGGAGTTTACGTAAAACAACCACCAAGGACTGGGATCCCAACCGTAACAAGTTGCTTGCATCCACACGTCCGGAACGGCTTTGCGTAACGCTGAATAGGCCGAGATTACTCCGGCCGCAACAGCTTCTGCCGAAAGCTCTCCAGGTTCGTGGCCGTGATCACCCTGTGGACAGGTGAAACGATAGCCGTCAAACTTGAAGTGCTTGATCTCCCACCGCTTCCCCATATCCACCAGACGCTCGGCAAACTTGGTTGCATATTTAACGCCGGCCAAACATGGATAGCGCATAGGTTTTTTGTCCCATCCCGGCGCCTCGAAGGTTTCGTAACCCTGCTGCGCGACCCAGTCGTTGTCCATTGAGCTGGGCGAATAGTAGTTGCTGGGAGATATCCACAAACCGAGATGGGATCCCATTGCCTTGGCAGCTTCCTGGATTCCTGCAAAACCTTTAGGAAAAGTTTTCTCGTCAATCTCCCACAACCCGTCCTTGCGCGACCAACCCAAGTCAATACAGAACGTATCAATTGAGACACCGTGCGGATCGACCAGCTTGTCTTTGAACGTTTGCAACAGCTTCAGGATGTCTGCTTCGCTGTAAGGCACCGGCGTTGTCCACCAACTGTTGTAATTAAAGTGAAGCCCAGCGGACTTGGGACGATTCGCAGCTATGTATTTCTCAAAAGCCAACCGTTCTCCACCACTCGGAGCAATACCGTACACCGCCTTTCTGCTCTCATAAGTGTCACCAGGTTTCAACCGAACCCCAGGGTTATGCGCAAGCGTTATCCGGTTGTTTACATACCTAGTAAACCCGATCGGAAACTCGACACCAGCAAAGAAAGAGTCGACGAACACCGGTTGGCTCTGCAAATCTGAATCCTGTACTACGCGACGTGCTCCATCGGATGGTTGTATCGGCGAGTCAGGAGTTGGACTCGGAGCAGTCGTATCCTCCAACCTTACTTCCTTGACCAACACCGGTGAAGCCCCCGCCAACCTTAACCTGATCCACTTTCGTAGCACGGATTCCTTGGGCGACCATTGGAGAATGATTGTCGGCTCGATCTTGTTTCCGTTGGCCATAGTTGCCGTAGCACAGGGAAGCTCTAACATACGACCAGACGCAGGATCAAGCTTTGTATCCACAGAAAACGCCTTGATCATCACCGTCGAGTCATCGAGAACAAGTGTAGACGAAAGCGACACGGCAAGAGATTCGCGACCGTTCTTGAGGATTAAATGATCCGATGTCAATTTCATTTGGACCGCGTCGGCCTCATCGGCAAACAGACAAAATGCAAGTATTAACACCCACACCAAAACAAGAAGTTGAACCGAGCCTATATTTTGAACAACCATCTCCGCACAGTTCTCCGGCCGAAAGCAAAAGATTTAATACTGGCTTGCCTTGATCCAGTCAACGATTGTCTGGGCACACTTGAGGTGGAGTCGAGCAGACTTGCGATCGTAGTTCTGGGCAGGAACTCCGTTTGCAGCTTCGGGCGAGCGCGTTGCTATGAACTCCGGATTTAGTTCTGCAGCAGCGTTCATTACCTCTATCGGGGCTTCGAGCAAGTTGCATATCTGGATTAGGTTATGACCCCGCGGGGTTTTTCCGTACTTTCTTATAGCAGCAGATTTAAGAGCCTGCTCAGCGGCCTGTTGAGCGAAAAAGACGCTGGCAAAATATACTCCGGCATCCAAAAGAGTAACCGCTGCGGCATAATCGGCCCTTGCTTGTGACCAATAAGCCTCGGCCAACTTGCGCACGCTCATCCAGCCTTCGCTGCTCATACATTTCTCCGAGAAATTCTCGTGGTTGCGTGCACCGACTTACGAACCGCTCACTCTCACTAGCAAGAATTTGCGTGTGATACTTACCCGGAAAAACCCTATTTGCCGCCAGAAGTGAGATATACCTAACCCGCCCCACGCGTCAAGCTAGGTCTCCTAAACAAGACTCCTGACCTATAGACCGAACCGATCAACCGCAGAGCACAGGAATGCATACGTTATAGCAGATAGACAGACCACCTCGCAAGCCCTACCAAATCACTCCAGCAAAGCTCATAGTTTGGCGCAATGAGCGTTCTATCGCAACAACCCAGCTCAGTCTTTTTAAATAATTCTAACGTTGTTTCCTAGAGTGCCCGTGGCCTGTTGATACGGTGCGGCCGATGGATTGAATCCGCGAACGCAATCGTAAGTCGCACTCCGACGAATCTTCCAAAACATACCGCTTGTTTGGATATATCTCGTAGTGCACGCGGTATTCGACAGGCGTATAGTTCGTCATCACCACATCGGCCCCAGCTTTGAGAGCCATTTCACGCCCAAGCTCGTGAATCGACCCGATTGCCGTGGTTGCCGGAATCAAAGCGTCCCGGGTCACAATCCTCGCCAGCGCGATCATCTTTAGTGTCATCTCAAGGTTGCCCGGACGTGATCCCGCAAGAGGAGTGTTTGGATGAGGAATATAAGGTCCGATTCCGACCATATCCGGTTGAAAGTCACGGATAAACTCAATATCGTCCGCTAGGTGCTCTACTGTTTGACCGGGCAGTCCAACCATACATCCCGCGCCAGTCTGGTATCC
This sequence comes from Armatimonadota bacterium, assembly GCA_026415535.1. Taxonomy (GTDB): domain Bacteria; phylum Armatimonadota; class UBA5829; order UBA5829; family UBA5829; genus CALJES01. The sequence continues at coordinate 2,611 of JAOAGX010000237.1, forward strand.
AAGATTTTGCAACCAACCCAGACAGCGCATCCTGTTATCAAAGTTGCCATCAGGGTGAAGAGACGCGTAGAGTTCTCGGTTGGCTGTCTCGTGACGAAGAAGATATCTGTTAGCACCAATATCCTTCCACAATTTGTAGTCGTCGTACGATCGCTCGCCAACACAAAGCGTGATTGCCATGTTGGTTTGTGCCCTGATCTCACGCACAACTTCGGCAATCATTTCGCTGGTGTAGTACGGATCTTCGCCGGATTGGAGTACAACAGTCTTGAGGCCCTTGCGATCAAGTTCGATTGCAAGGCTTACTATTTCCTCGGGCAACATTCGGTATCGCTTGACCTTGGTATTGGGAGCACGCAGGCCGCAATAGTTGCAGCGGCGAACACAGAAGTTCGAAAATTCTACTAGGGCACGAATGTGGACTTCATCACCAACGCACGAGCGGCGCACTTCATCTGCTGCATCAAGAAGGCGTTGCACGTCGGAGGATGTGTCCAATTTTAAAAGAAAAACTATATCATCCCTGTTCAGAAAACCCGACTCTATGGACTTATCTAAGATGTGGCTTAATTCCATAAAAAAACCTTGCTGCGCTCGCCGAAACTGGATTATCGAAACCTATTGAAGTCTGTGAGAGATTCTTCGCTACGCTCAGAATGACGGGAGGTATCTATTCCGAACAGAAAAAGAATCTGCTTGCGCAGAGCTAGACACACAATACGAATTATGACTTCTAGACGTAAACGTCGCGCTCGCCCTGCTCGATTCTGGCCAACAGCTCCATCGTCATGCGCCGCATAGCCGGTGAAAGCTCTTCCAAGCACTCGGCGAGAACTCGCTCGCCTTCCTCACGCGTCTCGCCTTCGGCATAATCCAAAAGATATTCCTTGAGTGACAGAAGCGCATTCGGCTCACACATCTTGTGAATATCGCCCCTCTTGGCAAGCCCCATAAATTTTTCTCCGGTGCGACCCGACCGATAGCAAGCTGTGCAAAAGCTTGGTATATAGTTATCTTTGCAAAGTTGGCACATAACCTCTGAGAGGCTGCGGTCATCACCAATCGAAAACTGTTCTGCCTCGGGCCTGTGCGCTTTCGCGTCATAGTAT
>JAOAGX010000238.1 GCA_026415535.1 Armatimonadota bacterium
GGTTCCAATCTATCTTAATCCGTACCGAGAATGGATCGGTGCACAGATCAGGGCGGACTTTTGGGGTTATTGTGCGCCTGGTTTGCCCGAACTTGCGGCTGAGTTTGCGTATCGCGATGCCGCTCTCTCGCACGTTAAGAATGGTATTTACGGCGAGATGTTTTGTGCGGCGGCCGTCAGTGCAGCTCTTGCAACTGATAATCTCGATGATATTATCTCCGCCGCCATGAACGAGATCCCTGCGAGCTCTCGTTTGGCCGAGACAGTGTCGGATTGTCTAAGGTGGCATAAAGAGTGTTCGACTTGGGAAAAAGCCTTCGCGAGGATGTTGGACACCTACTACGGCAAGTATAGCTGGGTCCACACTAACAATAACTTGGCAATCGTGCTTATTGCCTTGCTTTACGGTTGGCCGGATTTTGAAAAGGTGCTTGGCATATCGGTTATGCAAGGAATGGATACCGACTGCAACGGTGCGACTGCTGGCAGCATTATCGGGGCTGCGCTAGGCGCAAGTGCGTTGCCGGATAAATGGGTAAAGCCTCTAAACAACAAGTTGGCCACAACGGTGATCGGTTTTCCGTTGCCGGAAATCGAACATCTTGCCAGGCGAACGATGGCACAGATTGAGAGAGTAATCAAACTCGCCTAACTGAACCCGTTTGTGATGGAATGCAAATTCGGTTTGGGGAGGATTTTGGTATTACTCAAACAGACGGGATCTCGTGGAGAACGCGTCTACGGTGTCGTCAGACAAATAGAATTTCGCATAGTATTACCTACTGATAACATTAGAATCTTACATAGCCAGCACTTTAGGGAGGTTGGACATGCTCTTCCGTAAACAAGCAGCGCCCACGTCCGGTCAAAAACCTAATATCTTCGTGGTTGCCATACTCATAGCGGTTATACTGGTTGCCGGGTTTATGCTCTACAGAACGGTTGCTGGTTCCGGAGGGGCTTCGGTTCAGACAGGAACTTCCGGGTCTGTGCCGGAGATGTCACCCGCGCCGTCCGAAGCAGCTTTGCCTGCAAAGTCACCGTCTCAACCGATTCCCCCTGCGCCGTCGCCCAAACCAACTTCATCGGGGCTTACTACAGCTTCTCGTTCCTACAAGATGAGAGAGATCAAGGTATTTGGAAATGTCTCGATAAGCTATCCAGCTTCATGGAAGATAACCGTTGGCGGCGGGAACGTGTCGGCAGTTTTCACCGATGGGAACGCGCTGTTCGAGGTACATCCTCCGGATCCTAAGGCAACTACGGCAAAATCGATTGCCGAGGCCGGGTTGAAGGCGCTGGCTTCGGGTGCGCAGGTTATCGCTCAGGGCTCAGACAAAATTGCTGGGTATGATAGCTACTGGATAGCTGTTAAGACGAAAAGTGGGTTAGCTCGTGTAGTCGGGGTTGATGGCCCTATACGAGTTCTTCTTTTCGAGCATGTCAAAGACGGCTCTTTTTCGGCCTACAGGGACGTTTTTGACAATATGCAATCCACCATCAGTTTCAGGTGAAAAACGTTAGTGGGTAACTTGTGCTCGCATCGGTTTGCCGGCGGTGCATAGCACGAAATATTCGTTTGCACGGCAGGTAATAAAACAAGTGACCCGACGAGCTCGGTAGAACCAGCGAATAAGAGAATGTAAGGTATAGATCGGCTCATATATATCGGTCGACAGCCTGGGCCACTCGGCTCAACTGCCTCATGAGTTCCGCAAACTTGTCAGGTCTTAGCGATTGCGGTCCGTCGCTCATAGCATGTTGCGGATCATTATGAACCTCGATCAATAGGCCGTCTGCCCCGGCTGCAACGGCGGCCTTAGCGACTGCACCTACATACTGCCAAGCGCCGGTTGCGTGCGAGGGATCTAGCATTACAGGTAGGTGAGTCCAGTTTTTCAAGACCGGGATTGCGTTGATGTCTGTGGTGTGACGAGTTGCGTCTTCGAACGTTGTTATTCCCCGCTCGCATAGGATGACCTGATGGTTGCCTTCGGAAATGATATACTCGGCGGACATAAGCAGGTCCTTAATCTTCGAACCTAACCCGCGCTTGAGAAGTACCGGCCTACCTGATGCTCCTACCCTCTTCAAAAGGGCGTAATTCTGCATGTTGCGAGTGCCGATTTGCAGTACGTCGGCGTATTTGCACACAAGGTCGACCTCATGTGTATCCATAACCTCTGTGACCACCGGGAGTCCGGTTTCCTCTCGCGCTTTTGCTAGTATTTTGAGACCTTCTTCTCCAAGGCCTTGGAAACTGTAGGGCGAGGTTCTCGGTTTGAACGCACCTCCCCTTAGCATTTTTGCCCCGGCGGCTTTTACTCGGCAAGCGATTTCAATGGTCTGCGCCTCGTTTTCGACACTGCACGGCCCTGCGGCTACTACCACGTCCCGACCACCTATTTCAACATTCCTTACTCGCACTATGCTGTTTTCGGGGTGGTATTGGCGAGAGGCGAGCTTCCACAAATCTGAGATCAACTCGACCCTTGCCACTCCGGGCATTGCTTGGAAGTGCTCGACGAGGTCGGCTTTGCGCACGTCTAGTTCGCCCAGCACTGCAATTACTTTACGCTCAACGCCGGGGTTGGTGAACGGCCTAAACCCAATTCGCGCAACCTCGTTGGTTACGGCTTCTATTTCTTCCTCAGTGGCCTGAGGACTCATGATTATTATCAAGAGATCTTTCCCTCCTCGAAAAAGTATAGCTCAATAAATTCTCCAAATCCAGCGGTTGACTACTATCGAGTAGCCGAAAACACGCCTATCGGAACAACCTGAGTTCGAGTATTTGTTGACCGAGGGCTTTGTTGGGGATACAATTCTCGGGGATTAGCAATACTCGCTCCCAGGAGGTAAGAATGCCGCTCGACGAGTACGGCTATTTCACTGAAGACGGTCTAGAGTTTGTTATCACGCGCCCCGACACGCCGGCTCCTTGGGTCAACTACATATCCAACGGTCGATACACGGGGTTGGTGTCCAACACAGGCGGCGGGTTTAGCTACTGGATGGATCCGCGGGACAGTCGCATTACCAGGTTCCGCTATAACGCGTTGCCTTGGGACCGGCCAGGCAGATATGTCTATTTGAAGGATCTTGACGATACTTATTGGAGTCTCACGTGGCAACCGACCGTTCACGATGCCGACTTCTACGAGTGCCGTGTCGGAATGGGATACCAGACTGTTCGTATGCTTTATCGCGACGTCCGAAGCGAGATCACCTACTTTGTTCCTCCGGAAGACGATCTCGAGATCTGGATTGTGAAATTGGAAAACCAGGGCTTTGAGGAGAAACGCCTTCAGGTCTACTCATATGTAGAACTTTGTCTAGGTCATGCGCTTGTAGACTTGATCAACCAGCCCAACGACCAGCACTTCAACCTGGCTCGCTTCGACCGACACGACAATGCTATCTACGCTACCAAGAACTATTGGGTTACGCACCGAGGGGTTTCGGTCGAGCAACCAAACAAAGGTTGGGATCGATATGTCGTGTTTACGACTGACTTGCCGGTTGAGTCTTGGGATTGTCTCAGGGACGCTTTCGTCGGCAAGTGGCGAAGTGAGCAGAACCCTATCGGAATAGAAAGTGGCAGGCTCTCCGACACCGACGTTACTGCGGGCGACGCATGCGCTGCTATACACAGCGAGGTTCTGATCGAGCCAAAGCGAGAGATCGAGTTTGTTG
>JAOAGX010000239.1 GCA_026415535.1 Armatimonadota bacterium
GGCTACGGGTGTAGTTGGCGCAACCCTCCGCCTTGATACCTCTGATCTGTTCTGCGGACCGAAAAACCTGAAATTCGCTAGCCTTTGCAACCTCGGTCACGTCGAATATTTCCATCCCGAAGCGCAAATCCGGTTTGTCAGTGCCGAACCTGTCCATTACGTCCTGATAAGTGAGTCTAGGAAACGGCTTGAACAGAATCTTTTTGTCCGACAGCGTTTCAACAATCTGGATGATAAGCGGTTCAACTGTCTCGAAGATGTCCTCCTTCTTAACAAACGACATCTCTAGGTCGAGCTGGGTAAACTCGGGTTGTCGATCGGCACGAGGATCCTCGTCACGAAAGCACTTAGCAATCTGGAAGTAGCGGTCGAAACCCGCAACCATCAAAAGCTGCTTGAGCTGCTGTGGGCTTTGTGGAAGTGCATAAAAGCTGCCCGGATAGAGCCGGGAAGGCACCAAATAGTCGCGGGCACCTTCCGGGGTGGACTTGATCAAAATTGGCGTTTCAACTTCTATAAAGTTGTGCGCGTCCATGTAATCACGCATCATCTTTACCACGCGATGACGCAAAAACAGCCTACGTTGCATCTCCGGCCGACGCAAGTCGATGTAGCGGTATTTGAGGCGCACAATCTCGTCGGTCGTGATTCCATCCTCAACAGGAAAAGGTGGCGTCAATGACGTGTTCAATAGCTCGATATGATCTATACGAACTTCAACATCGCCAGTTGGAATGTTCGGATTCTCCGTGCCCTCCGGGCGTCGCGCAACGGTCCCACCAATTTCTAACACAAACTCGTTCCGAACACTCTCGGCCGTCTTAAACGCTTCGGCGTTCTTAGCAGGGTCAACAACCGTCTGCACGACGCCAGCGCGGTCGCGAAGGTCAATAAATATTAAACCACCGTGGTCGCGGACTGAGTTTACCCACCCGTGCAGAACAACGGACTTCCCAATATCCTCAACGCCAACCTCTCCACAATACTTGCTCCGACGCTGCATAATACCTCCGTATTATTACAAAAAGCACGTCTTGCTTTCCACTCTTACAGAAGCGGATTCCTTGCTTAGTTCGGCATGACAAGATAGCAATTTTTAATCGAGTCATTATGAGCGAAGCGAAGAATCTTCACAATAGACTAAACTCGAAGATCGCACCCTAGATTTTTATAAAAGACTAATTTCCTAACGGCTGCGTTCTGGACATATGTCCAGGAGCATCTTTTTCTAGGCCTCTGACCCTAGGATCCAATAAGCGTAGACGGTAGACCTGCAATGGGAACAATCCGCTGCTCAGAGGTTGACATATCACGAACTGTCACCGTGCTTGTCCTCAGTTCGTCTCCACCTAGGATCACTACGTATTTCGCTCTCAGTTTGTCAGCCAATTTCATCTGAGCTTTTAAACTACGCCCAGTGTAATCGGTGTCCGCTGCTATACCGTGATTTCGCAGATCGAATACGAGTCTGACCGCCAATTTGTGAGTTGCTTCGTCCGTCGCAGCAACGAATGCCGTTAGTCCTAAGCCGACAGGTAGCTCGACTTCCGCTTCTTCCAAGGCTATCATCACACGCTCGAGTCCAATTCCAAATCCTACCGCAGGCGTTGGAGATCCTCCGATTTCTTCAACCAAATTATCGTAACGTCCACCGCCGCCGATCGCGTTCTGCGCGCCGAGTCGGCCCGAGATGAACTCAAATGCGGTCTTGGTGTAGTAATCGAACCCTCTGACCAGCCGGCCATCGAGCGTATAAGCAATACCAAGGTCTTCAAGATACCGACGCACAAGCTCAAAGTGCTCAGCACACTCTTCACCCAAGTAGCCAGTCAGAACCGGAGCATCATCAAGAACAGCTTTGCACTCAGGAACCTTACAGTCAAACATACGCATCGGGTTCTGCTCAGCGCGAGTTTTGCATGTTGGACAAAGTTTGTCTAATCTTACTCGTGCAAACTTTATCAGCGCCTCCCGATAGCGCGGCCGACAAACAGGACATCCAATGGAGTTCAACCGCAGCTCGAATTCATCTAGTCCGACTGATCGATAGAACCGGGCTGCTAGGGAGATGACTTCGGCATCCAAGGCCGGATCCATCGAGCCTACTGCCTCAACACCAAGCTGCGTATGCTCACGATAGCGCCCGGCCTGAGGACGTTCGTAGCGAAATATCCTGCCGATGTAGTATACCTTAACCAATGGAAGGCTCGCGCCAAGGTTGTGCTGAACATAAGCGCGAATTGCAGGAGCTGTTCCCTCCGGTCTTAGCGTAATACTGCGCCCTCCACGGTCATTGAACGTATACATCTCCTTGGAAACTACGTCCGTAGTCTCGCCAAGGTTGCGCGTAAATAGTTCCGTGTGCTCGAATGTAGGCGTACGCAACTCGCGGTAGCCGTATAAGGCACAAGTTTCCCTGAACTTGGACTCAACGTATTCCCACTTGGGCGATTCGTCCGGTAAGACGTCGTTAGTCCCACGTGGCGCGGCATATTTGGGCATTGGCTCGTCCGTTGTGCTCCGTTAACATCGAGCTAGATGAAAATCAGAGCGAGGAATGCACACACGCTCCTCGCTCGACTGCATCATTGTAAGTTAACCAAGGCAAACTTGTCAATTGGTGCTTGCACAGCGGAGTTTCCCAATGCCGCCTTTAATTGAAACGTGGTTTATCAGATTCGCCGTGTCGGATCAAATTCCGTAGATCAACTCCAGGCAAACTGATCTTTCCGGTTGAGGTATCCTATCCAGAACGGTAGTTATCCTGTTCTGTGGTCGCGGCGACGCGTACGCAGTAGCATTGAATAGATTCCTGATCGCCAAACTAATCGTCAGACCATTAATAATGGAATCGGATGTAAGCGTCAAGTTTGCTATTGTGTAACCGTCCAGGCGTAATCCCTGAGCAGTATGCCTGTCACCCACGTACTGCACTTCGGCAGCTAAATCCAGTTTGCCTCGCAGCAAAGAACCACAAGCGCCTCCTGTGATCACCCATTTGGGCGAGCTCGGGAGAATGTAATCTGCGTTGCCGCTTTTCGCATCCATGTATGCTAATCCGATATAACCAGAACTTCCATTCTTCAGATGAAAGTCATACTGCGATTCGATCCCTCTGCTGTCGATAACACCTATGTTCTTGTATTTCCTAATCATATCGAACATATGGTAGCTGTAGAAGTTGGTTATCAATCGCCCAGTTTTGCCTATCTGCTGATCCCAAACAAACTCATGTGTTCTTATTTTTTCGGGGCGCAACGCAGAAGGATTCTTGCTCCTCATTGCTTCCGATATGCTAGGAGACCTGAAGGCTTCTCCATACAGAAACTTGTAACTCGTAGTCGGGGACTGGTTATAGACCAGAGCAAACCGAGATGTGCGGTTCTTATCGTAAATTGAGCTGTTGTCCCATCTGCTCCCAGCAACTAGGGTGACTTTGCGATTTACCTTGTAATCTGTCTGAACATAGTAAGAGCTCTGATGGAAGCTGGAAGTCCTATCGTAGTAAAGATAATAGTAAGGTTCACAGTCGTAGTTTAGTCTACGCGCCTTGAATGTCCTCAAGTACTCGGTCCCGAAAATGGCACTCATCCTCGGCGACACTTTCCACGAATAGCGTGCTTCGGTGCCCCAAGATCTGGCCCAGTCCCTACCAAAGTTCATTGCGACAACCGCGCCCGGGT
>JAOAGX010000240.1 GCA_026415535.1 Armatimonadota bacterium
AGATGTGTATAAGAGACAGCGCCTATACCGACTGATTTGGCAAAGGTTTTTAGCCAGCCAAATGTCTGCGGCATTATTTGACGTGGTGACCGTCGATGTCGCTGCCCGCGACCTCATCTTCCGCGCAACCGGGTCAACCGTCAAGTTCCAAGGGTTCATGAAGGTTTACACAGAGGGCAAGGATGACAACGGAATCGTCGCCGACGAAGAACAACCGCCTCTGCCTGAGATGAGTGAAGACGAACTTCTGGATTTGATCAAGCTCACGCCCGAACAACACTTTACAGAACCTCCGCCGCGCTATACCGAGGCCACACTCGTTCGCACCTTGGAGGAAAAAGGAATCGGTAGGCCTTCGACGTACGCCCAGATCATATCGACAATCCTTGATCGTAAGTATGTGGAACTAGTGGACAAGAAGTTCAGGCCCACCGAGCTCGGATTCATCGTGACCGACCAGCTAGTAAAGCACTTCCCGGAAATTATGGACGTGGAGTTTACAGCCGGCGTAGAGACCAAGCTGGACAACGTCGAGGAGGGAAACCTGGACTGGGTAACCCTTCTGAGGGAGTTTTATGGGCCATTTGAAAAAGATGTCCAGGCCGCGCTGGATACAATGGAACGAGTCAAGATTGAGCCCAAGGAAAGCGATCAGGTGTGCCCCAACTGCGGCAGGAAGATGGTAATCCGAGAGGGACGGTTTGGCGAGTTCCTGGGTTGTTCGGGATATCCCGAGTGTAAGACCACGATGCCGCTCGTAAAGCCCGTGGACGTGAAGTGTCCGGTGTGTGGCGAGGGAGACGTGGTCGAAAAGCGCTCAAGAAAGGGCAAGATATTCTACGGCTGCAACAGGTATCCCGAATGTAACTTCGTAACCTGGGACAAACCTACAGAAAAGCGGTGTCCCAAGTGTAACGGCATTATGGGGGAACGCCGGTTTAGAGGCCGCTTAATAGGTTACCGTTGCACCAACACTGAATGCGGTTACGAAACCCGTAACTCCAAAAGGGACGGCGATGACTCTGCCGAGCCTCTTAAAAGAGAGTCTCCCGCCAAGCCAGTGCACAACGACGGGTTGGCAAGCGAAGTTACTACCGAGCCAATTTCGAACGACATATCAGCAGCGGCAAGCTGATAAGGCCGCCTAGTCACGAACTAGGCGGCCGCCAGAGCTGTTGTCAGGTCGTTTACTTCGACCACCTAAGAAGCTTTTCCGATTGCCTTATTAGTTCAGCCCGAATATTCTCGTCTAGAATACGAGAACAAAGCAACAACCTCGGGTAGTTGGCGTCCTATCACATTTGCTCCGCCAGATAAACGGGAAGTCCCATTTGGTTTATCTGATCGAGCTGGGCTTCCAACCAATCGACGTGATCTTCTTCGTCCTTCAGAATAGACCTCAGTAGCTGGCGAGTGCCGTCATCGCCGACCTCGCTGGCTAGGCGTATGCTATCGTTGTAAGCCTTGACGGCGTCTATCTCCGCGTCAAGATCGTTCTTGTGCATCTCTGGGACTTCAGCACCTATACTGATCTTGTTCAGCTTGCTCACGATCGGACGGCCCTCCAGGAATAGGATCCTAGCTATCAGGGCCTCAGCGTGCCTCATTTCGGTAATGGCCCGCTTCTCGATAGCGTCAGCCAGCTTGGAATAGTTCCAGTTTTCGCACATCTCGGCATGGACCATATACTGGTTGATGGCTGTCAGCTCCTCAGCCAAACGGGTGTTCAGATGCTCAATAATTTTGTCGTTGCCTTTCATCTCCACGCTCCCAAGGTGTTATCTTGGAGCATTATACCCGCGGCCGTTCGCCGCCGCAACCCCACATGGCGGCCAGAAGCAGTTCGGCATTCAACAGATTTTTCGCTTTGCTCAGAATTAAGGCCCGCGCTGTGGTCGTAATGCTCGCGATGAAAACCTCTATCCGCTAGCCTGATTAGTTTCCTCTCTTCGCCTGGAAATAACGCGACTGCCAGCTTGTCACAAGGTTGCCGTTTGATGTCGCGTGTAATTGTGGAATACACTCTAGAGTAGGCGGGCTGCTGGGAGGCTGTCTCGACGACGCTCCCGAACAAGTTCGGGGTGTTTCGGGCTGTTGGAGATTCGTAGTGGCCGGATGTCCAAACACGAGACAGTCTCCCCGCTCCCGTAAACAAAATGCCCGGGGCCTCAAGGCCCCGGGCATTCCTGTGAAGTTCGCCGGTTCTTGACTACCAGCGTCGACGTCCGCCTCCGAATCCGCCGCGGCCACCGCCCCCGCTGCTCCGCTCCGTGCGAGGTCGCGCTTCGTTCACCGTAAGCACTCTGCCACCAAACTCCTTGCCGTTGGCAGCCTCGATTGCTGCCGCTATGTTCTCTGCGGGAATTTCGACGAATGCGAAACCCTTGTTGCCGATAATCCTGATGTCTGCAATCGGGCCATGCGGCTCGAACAACTCGCGCAGCTCGCTTTCGGTCGTGTCATACGACATGTTTCCTACATAAAGTGTCTTGTTGGCCAAATCAATGCCTTCTTTCTGGGAATTAATCCCTGGGATCAGGAGCCTGCAACGGGCACGGGAGAAACGGCCAAAACAATCCGCGGTTCGATGTCCAAGCCACACGCCATTACGCCGATGCGTCTCTCTGAGCGCGCCGGTCGGATACCTATCCACGACACGCGTGTTCTTATTATACACTGGTTTCCAAATAACTACAAATGAACTTCGTAGAACGAGCCTGTTGCATCAGGCGGATTCGAGTTCATTTGAGGTGCGTGGAAAACAGTGAAAGTCCCAAGTGCCGAGCGTGGTTTGTACTATTGAGGGCGGAAATCGGCAAAATTTGCCCCAGAAAGAAGGTGGTAAGGAAGTGGTTTGGTTACCTTGTGACGTTGATTGTGGACTGCGAATATGAACTTCCGTTGTGTTTCGATGTATCGCCTGCCAACGAGTCTGAGACGACGAAGCTGCCGAAGATCTTTGACGATCTGAGGGAGAAGCATCCCGGTCTACCGATAGAGACGGTGATAGCGGACGCAGGGTATGATTCTGCGGCGAATTGCGCGCATATACTCGATGAGGTGAGGGCGCTTCCGATCATCAAGATGCGGCTTGAGCGGGGTCCTGACGCGGAGTGCGCGAGCCCGATGTGTCGATGCACTGAGTTGGGTGTGCCGATCTGCGATGAGGGCTCGAAGATGCGCTATGCTGGTCGTGACGGGGAGTATCTGAAGTGGCGCTGTCCTGCTGTGCTGGAGGGTCGAGCGTGCGCTTGCGCGATGGATAACTGCTCCGCATCGGCATACGGTCGGGTGTTGAAGGTGCGAATAGCGGAGGATGTGCGTAGGTTTCCGGTGCTGTCGTGACAGCCACAAGTGAAGTCGAGTGTATTGTAAGCGCAGTGCGTGCGAACGTGTGAACGCGAGGCTGAAGAGCTAATTGATGTTGGACGAGCGTGGCGTGCGCGGCAGATCTAAGGTGACGGCAAATGTGGCGACGAGCCTGTTGGTGATGTTTGCCTCGGCTATATCGATGGCGAAGCTGGACAAGCTGGAAAAGGTGAGGAGGATCGTGGCGCTGGCGTCATAGTCGGGAACGCAATCAGAAAACGAGGCTGTAAAGGCTGGGAC
>JAOAGX010000241.1 GCA_026415535.1 Armatimonadota bacterium
CCGCCACTGATTCCCCACGATTCGCATACAAGCTTGAATGGATTAGAGGGATGCGGGAGTACTTCGACAGGAATTTCGATCCTGAGGATCGCGTTCTCTGGGTCGGGGATTTCAACGTTGCGCGAGAGCCGATAGACGTATACGATCCAGAAGGTCTTGCCGGCAGTGTGTGCTTTCATCCCGAGGAACACAAAGCGCTAGACTATGTGGCCGACTGGGGTTTTATCGACCTGTTTCGCAAACACCATCCGGGTGAACCAGGGCATTACACTTTTTGGGACTACCGCGTGCCCAACTCGTTCAAGCGCAGAATGGGATGGCGGCTGGATCACATCTGGGCTACGCGGCCGTTGGCTGAGCGGTGTACTGACTGCTGGATCGATAAAGATCCGCGTGGGTGCGAAAAACCCTCGGACCACACGTTTATTGTTGCGGATTTCGATGTGGAGTGAGATAACCTAGAGGTGCACGAGATTGCAATCGCCAGGCAGATATTGGAGATCGCGCTCAAGCGTGCGGAGCAGGTCGGAGCTAAGAAAATCTTGGCTGTGAGGGCTAAAATCGGTGAATTTACGGCTGTGGTACCCGAGTCGCTACGATTCTGTTTCGATGCTGTGACTGCAGGGACAATAGCCGAAGGTGCAACCCTTGACATTGAAGAGATTCCACTTGCTGCTGAATGTGCGGTTTGTCGAAAACCTTTCGTGCCCGATAAAGTGCGTTTTTCGTGTCCGGAGTGTGGCGGTCGAGAAGTGGAGATTACGAGCGGTCGTGAACTGGATGTAGAATCGATGGAGGTTGAGTAATCGATGAAGGTTCCCGTTGTTGAACGTATTATGCGGGCGAATGATGTGCTTGCGGACGAGGTTCGCCAAACGCTGCGTGAAAATGGGATTGTAGCGCTTAACATAATGGGCGCACCCGGTTCTGGTAAGACGAGCCTTATCGAGCAAACCATAGCGCGTCTAGGCGAGACCACTGTTGCCGTTATCGAAGGCGATATTGCTACCACTCTCGATGCAGACAGACTTTCGAAGTTGGGGGTGCAAGTCGTTCAGATAAACACTGGCGGCAGTTGTCATCTCGATGCCGGTATGGTTAAGATGGCCCTGGCCCAAATGAAATTATCCACGCTGGACTTGTTGTTTATCGAAAACGTTGGGAACCTGGTTTGCCCCGCTGAGTTCGACATTGGGGAGTATAAGAAGGTCCTTGTATCAAGTGTTCCCGAGGGTCACGACAAGGTGCAAAAATATCCGCTGATGTTTAGACTCGTAGACGCTGTCGTCTTGAACAAGACTGATCTCATGCAACATGTTGACTTTGATCTGGGAGTTTTTCGTTCTTCGCTGACTGACATCAACTCTCGTGCACCACTTTTCGAAGTCTCCTGTAAAACAGCCGACAACTTGGATTCATGGGTCGCCTGGGTAAGATCTCAAGTGACGTCCTAGTTCCAGGACGCGCTTTCCCACAAAGTCTCGTATTGCGTCGTTCTGAATTATCTTGTATTACAATTATCTTGTATTACGTCATTCTGAATTATTACGTCATTCTGAGCGTAGCGAAGAATCTACTCATCTCCCTCCTTTATAGGCCGATTCCTTGTTATACTCGGAACAATCGGTTGCATCTCCGGAGCGCTCGAGTATGTCCGGGCATATCCCGAAAAGCTCGCAAATTTGTTCGAGTGTGATTGGGGGACTTTCGGACGCAGCGTAGTCCTTGATCTGGATCATCGGATGGTGGCATATCTTGTTGACAATTGAGCGAGTAGCGGCATCAATTGCGTCGCGTTGCTCGTCAGACAGGTTTCGAAGTTTGTTTTGTAGCTTTTCCAGTTCCGCCTGGCGAATACCCTCAAACTTTTCTCGGAGCGCTGTAATTACTGGGACGGCGTCGAGTGTACGGAATCGGTCGATGAAACGCCGGACTTCTTGGGCAATAATCGCCTCGGCACTTTCGACCTCGGCTTTTCGATTGACCATGTTTTTATCCACCACGGACTGCAAGTCGTCAATATTGTAAACAAACACTCCGTCGAGATTTCCGACACTGGGCTCGATGTCCCTGGGGACCGCGATGTCTATCATTAACATCGGGCGACCTCGCCTGGCAGATATAGCATCAGTCACCATGCGTCGTGTGACAATAGGCTGCGACGAGCCTGTGGAGGCTATAACAATGTCTGCTTTGTTGAGCGCAGACTCGAGATCTTCGAAGCTTACTGCTTGTCCTCCACACTGAGCGGCGAGGGCCTCGGCATTCTCTTTCGTGCGGTTTGCTACTAGTACTTTGCCTGCGCCTGCACATTTCAGGTGAGTGATGGTTAGCTCGGCTACTTTGCCAGCGCCGATCACTAGGACCGTGCGATCCCTCAGCTTGTTGAAGATTGACACAGCAAATTGCACAGCCACTGATCCGATCGAAAACGCACCACGCGCAATGGTCGTTTCTGAGCGAATACGTTTTCCAACTGCGGCTGCTTGCTGGAAAAGATAGTTAAGCACAACGCCCGTACATCCAGCGCGACTTGCGGCTGCATGGGCAGCCTTTACCTGGCCGAGGATCTGATATTCGCCGATTACCATCGAGTCAATGCCGCCAGCAACGCGGAAAAGGTGTTCCGCCGCTTTATGCCCGGCCCAGGAGTAAAGATGCGGTCTCAACTCTTCGGCCGAAACAGAGCAGAAGCTTCCAAGCCAATCAATGATCAATGCGTCATCTGAGCGAGTACGCGCACAGGCGTAAATCTCGGTGCGGTTGCAGGTGGAAAGAATCACACACTCGGAGATACGCGAAAGCGAACGAACCTCAGCCAAGGCTTTGGGTAACTGAGTGTCGTCAATGCTGAGTTTCTCACGCATCTCTACCTTAGCAGTCTTGTGATTAAGGCCTATGACTACTAGGTGCACCTGAGCGCTCCTTTACTACAGCTCACGTGGTTCATATTTGCCGGCATCGTGCCGGCTTGTTGGCTAAGTTAACATGATAGCAGCCTACCCTATGCCGGCTCATGTTCCGGAATTTTTAAGCGTAGCTGTGCAGGCCGGAAAGCAGAAGGCTTACTCCAAACAGGGTGAACAGCACGGCTGCGAACCCTATTATCGCGAGCACTGCAGACTTGCTTCCTCTCCATCCCATGGTAACACGAGTATGAAGGTATGCGGCGTAGATTAGCCACGTAATTAACGCCCATGTTTCTTTGGGATCCCAGCCCCAGTATCTACCCCAGGCGTATTGTGCCCAAACCGCTCCCATGATTACGAGGATAGTCTGCATAAGGAAGCCAAAGGCGATAGCTCGATAGATGGTCAAGTCGAGCGTCTTTAGCTCAGGTAGCCTTGTGTTCCAAAAGGAGTTGGTATTTCCTTCCACACGTTGCTTGACGAGATAGAGGATCGCTACGACGAATGCGATGGTAAACGCTGCGTACGCCAGGATTGCGCTTGCGATGTGCGGGATCCGCCACGCGCTTCTCAAGGCTGGCATTATGTATTGTGCTTCGCCGGGAAGCCGATAGGTGAGAAGGCAGAACCCTGTGACTAGCGGTACAATAAACCCGCCGTAGGTCTGGTTCTTAGACAGAAGTTCTACTACCAAATAGGCAAGCATTCCTGCCCAGGTAAAAGAGAGCATATATTCATAGAGGTTTAAAAACGGCGG
>JAOAGX010000023.1 GCA_026415535.1 Armatimonadota bacterium
TGCGAACACCGTGTGCCCCATAGCGAATTGCAAGCTTAACCACATGAGGCAAGACGGCCGGGTGAGCGTGTAGGTGCCAGTGTCCGTCCACATGAGAAAGTGGGAGACCCGTCGACGCAAACGCCTCAAACTGCTCCACAAGCTTCGATCCGACCTGCTCCCGAGCACTCTTGTCAAAGTAATAGGTGAGCGCCGTACGAACGGGGTTGCGTTCGGAAAGGACGATGTGCAATCCCACAGCAAGGGTGGGATCACGATGCGCCAACTCAATCGCGCCTCGAGCCGCTTGTCCGCCAATCATTAAACTGGCAGTTGTCAGGAGCTCTCCCTGACGAGCCAGCGCAACCGCCGAATTGATCGGTTCAGACGCTCCAAAATCGTCCGCAGTAATGATGAGCCGAATGGCCATAACGTGATAATAGTACCCTGCTTTGCAGGTTGACCACCACAAGACTGATAATTACACAACCGGTATTTTGTCGTCTTCAGAACGGGCCATCAAGATGAGCCGAGTTTTCGACGATTCTCCGGTTTGCGCAAAACAATGGTAAAACCGTCTACGCTTGTGTTGTGCAATGGTAGCTTTGAACAGAATTGGGATTGTATTTGCACTAAAAAAAGAACGAAGCGGACTTGAGCGCGTGTTTACAGAAGCGCGAGTCACGGCCCGTTATGACAAAAACATGGTCCGTTGGTCAATAGGAGAAACAGAAATCCTAGGGTCGGTAAGCGGCATCGGTGCCAACCGAGCAAGACAAACAACTAGACTTCTTATCGACTGCGGTGCGAAAACAATCTTCTGCGCTGGGTTTGCAGCTGGACTGAACCCAGAGTTGCGAGCTGGTGATGTGCTGGTTGCAAAACGAGTCATTCGAAAAACGTCGACCGATTTTGAGGCAATCGAATGCGACGCCATTGTTTTAACGCAGCCGATTAACGCGGGCTACCTAGTACGAACTGGCAACCTAGTAACTTGGGATGACGTAGTGTGCATGCCATCTCAAAAGAGACAAATACGAGACAAAACACGAGCCGATGCTCTCGACATGGAATCTTATTCCGTCGGACAGGTTTGTAGAGAGCGAGGAGTCTTATTCGCGGCGGTGCGAGTCATAAGTGACACAGCAGATGACGAACTGCCGGAAATTGCCGAGTTACTGGCAAGAACTCAAAACACGCTGGCAAAGCTGATTCTCGCGATACCGAGGCCTAAGCATTGGTCTTCCCTAACAAAACTCCGTAAGCAGTCGGCACTTGCATCCCGAAACTTGGGCAATTACCTGGGACTTGCACTCCTTAGAACAAACCGGGAAGAGCAATCCCACCCGTAATCTCCTGAAGACGGGCTGCCTTAATCTCGAAACCCTTCTCCAAAACCTCGCGCACCGCGCTTACTATCAAGTCCTCCAACATCTCGACGTCGTCTGGATCCACTACCTGAGGATCGATTTTGATTTCCAGAACCTCGCCCTTGGCGTTAGCAACGGCCTTTACCATTCCCCCACCGGAAGTTGCCTCGACGCGCTGATTTGCAAGTTCTTCCTCAAGTTTCTGGGTATCCTCAGCCATTTTCTGCACCTGGCGCATCATTTCGCCAAGGCCGGGTATGTTTCCGAACGGGTTTCGCTTGGACATCTATAACTTACTCCTCTTGCCACGGGTCCGGGCCGGGGTCTGTTTCTTCCCTGCCATCGAACACGGTCAATATGTCGTTTATGCGCGGATGCTCTACAGGCCGGGGCTCAGGTGTCTTGGTCGCTACTTCCGATGGATCCCGGCCATTCTCTTCAGTGATTAAAGTTGTGTTTATCTTGAAGCGCACGCCCAAAACCTGCTCTATTGCGTCCGCGATCTTCTCGGCGTTTTCCCGAGTCTTTTCGTAGTGAAATTTGTGCTTAGCGTCAAAGCCTATCGTGAGTAGCGAACCGTTAAGATTGACAGGTAATCCCTCTCGAGCAAGTGCGGCTTCGCTCACTCGCCTCATTACGCGCTGCAGATAGGACAACACTTTCTGCCAGTTGCGTTGGACGTCGATAAGAGTAACCGATCGAACTGGTGACCCAGATTTCTCGACGGTGGGCTCGGATTGTGAAGCAATCGGCGAAACAGATTCGTCGGAGAAAGGATCGTACTCATCCGAAGCAGGATCAGCAGAAGCATCGCCCACGCTGGACCCCGATTCCGACATGCAGATAGGTCCGACTTTGCTTTCAAACTTTCTGTCGTCCCCCTTTGTAAGTGAAACAACAGAGGAATCTTTCTCATTTGCAAAGGTGGCAGAATACGAAGTATCCTCCTTCGTAAGGGAAGCGGCTAACGGAGTATCACCCTTAGCTTGAAAGTTAGTAATCGGGCGTGCCATTGACTTGAGCAATGCCATCTCCAGCCCCAGACGATGTTGCTCATTATACCTCAAATCCTTTTCAGCAGCTGAAAAAACTTCAATCGCGTGCAGAAGCCGATCCTCTGAGTATCTATCGGCCTGAGCCCTCCAACGAGGATTCTCGGCTCGTTGTTCGTCGGCACCAACTTTTAGGGCCAACAAGTCGCGGAAGTGGTTCGCGGCAGATCTCAGCAATTCACGAACGTCGCCACCTTCGCGTAGGAGCCTGTCCGCGAGGTCGAACGCCGCCGAAGTGTCTTGCGACGCCACCACGTCGCCTATCTCAAGCAGCACGTCTTCCTCCACAGCGCCTACTACCGTATAAACGTCCCGCGCGGTAATCGCACCGCCGGTATATGCTGCCACCTGTTCAAGAACACTCAGAGCATCCCGATATGAACCGGCTGCAAGCCGCGCGATCAGTTCGACAGCGTCGTCCTCAAACGAGAAGCCTTCCGCCTGAATCACATGCCGAAGTCGGCCCGCGATCTCGGCCACAGTTCCGCGGCGAAAGTCGAATTCCTGACACCGCGAGCGAATAGTGATCGGGATCTTGCCGGATTCGGTGGTCGCCAGAATGAACACCGCGTGTGAGGGCGGCTCCTCAAGAGTCTTTAAGAAGGCATCCTTGGCCGTAGCCGACAACTGATGTGCCTCGTCGATAATGTAGACCTTGTATCGTAGACGCATCGGGGGATACTTGACGCCCTCCCGAAGCGCATCCACATCCTCAACACCCCGGTTAGAAGCGGCGTCCATTTCAATCACGTCAACCGCGGAGCCGTTTGTGATTGACTCGCACGCCTCACAACGATTGCACGGATCAGGAGTAGGGCCTGAGCCTGACATACAGTTAAGGGCCTTGGCGATCAAACGTGCAACAGTTGTCTTGCCCGTTCCACGCGAACCGCAGAATAGATACCCGTGCGCAACTCGCCCTGCTCTGATGGCATTCTTGATGGTCTTGACGACGTGGTCCTGACCGACAACGTCATCGAAAGTTTGAGACCGGTATTTGCGATATAAAGACACATAGTGCATAGCCGACCGCAAAGTCGAAAATTGCAAGTCAAAAGCCAAAAATGAGTAGCCGAAAGCAATTTGTGCGGATTTTTCGGCAGCGCACCCCTGACTTCTCTACTCTTCCCCCGAATGGAGAGTGATCGTGCACCTGCCTCCGATAAGGCCGCCCAAGGATAGCGCCGGCAGCCGGCTCCAGTCGGACGTCACTGCGGCACATGCGCGAACGCGCTTACCGCTGCTTCCTTCCGGACCTGACGGGGTTCACGCGACGGGCATTGCGCAGGGCCCGGCTCTCAACACCGCCTGCCGGAGCCCTTTCTCAAACGACCAGACCTCGGGCAGGAATTCGACCCCGCTATAGCGGATTGCGGGTTACAGGGCACCGCTGGCTCCCCGTCTAGCACGATCACAAGTAAAAGGATACCGCAAACGCGAGGTGATTACTAGTAGGTGCGAGGTGTTTTGTACGTCAGGAAAATGGGTTCACAAAAACAACCAAAGCCCTACTCCAGGGCATTTCGTTCCGAACGATCAAGCCGGAAAAGAATTTTGACGTAACGCCGAGATCCTTCGCTTCGCTCGGGATAGCGAGAAGCAGTCAACATGAGTGTGAATTGCTATTATGAGCGTAAATTCTTATCACGAACGTAGCGGAAGAACCTCCCGCACCATCAAATCCGATTCCGCTACATAACGTCTTTCCTGGTCAAAACAAATTCCTTACGCAAGAGACGGAATCCGGGCTGTGTGCGAAGATCAAGATAGCGTTTGTCTCTCAGCGCCTCGCCTTTCCAACCAATTCGGTCCTGGACATAATCCGGCGCATCGGACTGCTGTGGCACAAACGTGATTACTACTCTATACTTGTCCGCCTTGAATGGATAAAATTCCGGGTCCTGGCTAAGATCGATTCGGTCTGAGAACGTACCCCCGCTGACATAGGCACTGTCCCATGCGACCGTCTTGGTTTTGTCTATCTTGTAGCTAAACGTTTTGAGTTGGGGCATTTTGTAGTCGTAGTCGCAAATCATCCACCGGACACGGCATCCGTCGCGCCAAAGTTTTCGCTGATCCGGCGGAAGCTTCTGATTGTCACGGTAGAAATGGGTTAGCACTTCGGAGGCAAGGTCCTTATACTCCGACACTGGTACCAGGTTGATCTTGCCCTTTAGTATAAAAACCTTGGGAGCAATTTTTTTCCAGGTGACCTCGAAGCCGGCGTCCAGAGGCTTCAGAGCATCTCTCGGAGGATCATTGGCAGCTTTTCGGCGTTCGTAGTCCGCGCGAGTAGCTTTTGCAGCCTCCACTAACTCGGGCGGCGCGTTTCTTCGAGCCAGGCGCTCCATCAGCTCAACACCCTTGCGATAGGCTTCCATGTTGCCGTATCTATAGGCCAGCCGGAGATACAAAAGTGCAAGGTTACGATCACAAACGTCCAGTGTGGTCTCGTCGCCGTATCCCTTGCTACGCTCCCTCGCAATGGCCTCCTCAGCCCGGCGCCTAGCCACACCCCACTGCCGGATCGCATCATCAAATCGACCCACCTTCTCGTACTGATGAGCTAGCATTCGGTCTGTGTAATCCGGTCTAGGAACCTTCTTGCCTGTGTTAGGATCCCTGCCGGGTAGTTTACACGCCTTTTCTATGCACTCAAGGGCCTTCTCGTAGTCAAGCACCTTCTTGTTGTAATGAGTCCATCCCAGCTCGAAATAGAGGTCCCAAATGCCAGGGTTTTTTCTGATTCCCTCCTCAAGAAGAGCTATTGCTGAGGGGATATAACGCTTGTCCGACATCTGGTTGCTATCCACAAAATTGTAGTCCAAATGCCACGCCCCTGTGGTGTAAACGTCGATGTTGTGCGGATCCAACCAGGTTACGAGTCGAACTATGGGAATGATCGCCTCGTACTTACCTTCGTGAAAGAAGGTATCCGCCCGAACCCAGAGCGCACCTGCAATGACTTCCTTAAAACCAGCAAGCGACGCCACAATAAACTGCCCTGGAAGTTGGGCCATTAGTTCTCCTCGACCCTCATGCTTTTCGGGAGGAACCAGCTTTAGCTGTATAGGATCGGCTATCTGTTGCACCAAGCCGATCGCGATCAAAAGGAGAACGACCAACACCCATAAGGGCTTCGAGCTTCCTTCGCCCACGCTTAGACCTCCTTCCTTCTGAAGACTATTACCGCCAGAAGCATCATCACCAAGGCATAGAGAATCGCGTAAAGCGTCACTATGCCCGTATACATGGGTATGCTCTTGACTTGTGTCTCCGGATGGAGAAGAGGATTGGTGATGTTGAACTTGTCAAAGTTCGGAACAATGATATGGAGGACCTTGTAAAAGGTTTTCAAGACAACGTGCAGTTTGGCATCAGGACTGGCTAGGGTCTCGGTCAGCGGCGCCATTACCCCGACTATGTACACTCCCAGTCCCATAAAGAAGTTCACTGTCGGCGTTAACACAACTGAGAGAAACAACACCACCGAGCTCAGAAGCAGGAACTGGAAGTAAATCATAATCACTCCCCAAACCATATTCCAGTCCCAAAGGCCGACTTGCTGCATGCCCACAACGGGAATGCCTGATTCCTCTCTCGCCAACGGCTGCTCCGCTCCCCAGGCCTTGAAGACGCATACCGCGATAAACACTACTCCCATGACAGCTACGTTAATTGCAAGCGTCAGAAACGCACCTAGGAACTTACCGACGATGAACTCATAACGCTTCACGGGCTTTGAAAGAATCGTGTAGATCGTGCGGCGTTCGATCTCCTGAGGGATTAGCGACACGCCCATCACGAGGCTAATCAGCCACGCCGCAACCGCCATCAAACCCAAACCAAAGCTTTTGACAAGCATTATGTCGGTCGACGACCCTGCCCGCGACGAAAATGAAAGCGTCTGCGAGAACGACAACGATATGATGATAAGTCCGATCGCAACTACCAGGAAGATCTGCAGAACTTTCTTTCTGAGCGCGTCGCCGATCGTGGTTTTTGCAATCGACCAGATTATCATTTCCCAACCTCCCTCACGATCTCGACAAACAAGTCTTCGAGTGTCTGCCTCTGCGGAACCACCGACACCAATGTAGCTTTTCCGCGAGCCGCTTCTAGAAGCGAGTGGACCTTGTCTTCCGACTCAACGTAGAACCTCACTAGTTCGCCGTCCGACGAGACCCTCTCAGCAAGCGACTTTAGCTTTTCGACAAGCCCATCACCTGGCCTGGCAAGAGTAACTACGGTCCGGCCCGCATGCAAGAGGTCGTCAAGCGTGCCGATTTTGACTATCTTGCCGCGGTTGATAATAGCCACGCGGTCACACACGGTTTCTACATCGCCAAGCTGGTGAGAACTCAGAAATACCGTCTTCCCCTGCTTACCAAGCGACGCGATAAGCTCCGTGATGTCTTTATGCGCGATCGGATCAAGCCCAGAAGTAGGCTCATCGAGGAACAAAAGGTCAGGATCGTTTATAAGCGCCTGCGCAATTCCGATGCGCTGGAGCATCCCCTTCGAATACTGTCGAAGCGTACGATCTCCATCTGATGCGAGTCCGACACGTTTTAGAAGTTCGGTGGTCTTTGTCTTTCGCAACCCTGCATTCATTCGAAAGAGGCGGCAATAGAAATCGATAACTTCTGCTCCGGTCATGTGCTCGTAGAAATAAGGACTCTCAGGCAAATAGCTGATCCGGCGTTTGGTCTCGATGTCGCCGGCTGGCTTGCCCAGTACTTCAGCTTCTCCCGCTGACGGAAAGAGCAGTCCAAGGAGAATCTTGATGGTGGTCGTCTTGCCCGCCCCGTTCGGACCTATGAAGCCGAACACCTCTCCCTCGGCAACGCTGAAACTGATGTTGTCCACGGCAGCAACGATGCCTTTAAGTCCTCCTCCGTAGAACTTCGTCAAACCTCTAACGCTGATGGCGTCCGCCACGGTTATTCCCCCTTTTTGTGGCTCTAGCTAGTCAGTATCGCGTCTCGGACACCTGGTCCGATTCGTTGAGTGATAAAAAGAACTCATCGTGCCGTTTGAAGTATTTTTATTGCGTACCAGCACCTGATTAACCGCAGCACGTCACTATTCCTGCGTACCGAACAAGACATCATTGACTATACGGCACTCCGAGCGCGAATGTTCCGCCAGATATATGAGCGCGACTTCAGTTGGGTTTTCGCAAAAGAGAAGCTAAAGCACCGCGTTCCGAATTAGGAGATTGTATTGAACTCTGTCGCACGTGGTGGTATAATTTGGGTACGACAAGGGGCAGTGGCTCAGCTGGGAGAGCGCATCCTTCGCACGGATGAGGTCGGGAGTTCGAATCTCCTCTGCTCCACCATGCGAAGCAAGTCGACTTGCATAAAGTGGTTCCTGCAAGTCGACTTTTTGTGCTTCTGTGCCGGTGTTTGACCCCAAATAAGCTGGGGTATATCGTTGATGAGAGGTACCAGACTCTGCCCTGGTTTGAAGCCACTATCTCTATCTGGCGAGCTAGAAATAGACAAGTCGCCGTCGGTAAAACGAGATAATAAAAGGCTTTGACCGGGGCTTTTTGTCGTACAAGCAAGCCCCAAATGCAAGTTCCTCTTTGTACACCTTTGCCCTGGATTGTGCGTTATTATTGGTGGTTTTAGGACACTAGTGACTGAGTGTTTGTGCGCTTGCAAAGAGAGCTTTTCACAGCAACGTTCTTCCCTTAGCTCAGAATAACAACCTGGCACGCTCATCATTTCGAGCGTAGCGGATAATCTACAACTGCAAGTGCGAATAACTGATTCGGCGCTTTTGGAACTGGCCCCAGAAACATCTAACGCGCGGCTGAAGCAAAGGCTTCGGATTACAAAGCGTTCTAGAAGTTAGGTTGTTGCGACAAGCGCGTTCTATCGCAACAGCTTCGACTCGGGCGAGCTTGACACTGTTTAGTCGACGCGAGTATACTCAATCCGGCGTAGCAGGCTCCTCGCAATTGTCAGCCGAGGATAGCGCTAGCCGGTAATCGGCAAGCCACCTCAGAAAAAACGACACTCAAAAGGAGGATCGTACAACTTGGACAAGCTTATAGTGACCGGTGGAACACGCCTCGAAGGAACAGTGGAAATGAGCGGAGGAAAGAACGGGTGTCTTGCGCTCATGGCCGGCGCATTGCTTGCCAAGGGAGAAACGATCCTCATTAACGTACCACAAATTGGAGACGTGAGGACCATGATCGAGGTGCTTCGCGCATTGGGTGTCAGATGCGACGAAGAACCCGGCGGAGTCCTTAAGATAGACGCGACTGAGATCCGCACTACCGAGGCCCCCTATGAATTGGTGCGTAAGATGCGCGCATCCTTCTGCGTGCTTGGACCACTATTAGCGCGAAAAGGATACGCAAAGGTCGCCATGCCCGGAGGATGTGATATCGGAGCGCGGCCTATTGACTTCCATGTCAAGGGAATTCAAACGCTTGGAGCTCACCTTGTCACGGATCACGGATTCGTTGAAGTAGAGGCGGACCGGCTTCATGGCGGACAGATATACCTTAACTTCCCTAGTGCCGGCGCAACTCAACACTTAATGACAACCGCTGCCCTAGCCGAAGGAGTTACCACCATTCACAACGCCGCAATGGAACCAGAAGTAGTTGAAGTAGCGGCTTTCCTCAATAAGATGGGCGCACGGATAGAAGGAGCGGGCACTGCCACCGTGCGAATTGAAGGCGTCAAGGAACTACGCGGCACAACATTTAAGCTGATACCTGACAGAATGGAAGCCGGAACATTTGCCGTTGCAGCCGTGATAACAATGGGCGATGTGCGAATCGAGAACATCCGACCTGCAGACGTAGAGCCGTTCGTCATGAAACTCAGAGAAACTGGGGCTATTGTTGATATGTATGAAAACGCCATGCGCGTGCGGTGCAACGCTCGCCCGCTGGCAACTGATATTATGACGATGCCCCACCCCGGATTTCCAACCGATTTGCAGCAACCATTCGCAGCAATGCTTTCCATAGCGGAGGGAACCTCGGTCGTAACGGAGAACGTATACGAGCGCAGGTTTAAGTATGTCAACGAGCTCGTGAGAATGGGCGCGGACATCAAGCAAGAAGGTCGAACCGCCATTATCACGGGCGTTCCAAAGCTGACTGGAGCCCAAACCGCGGCTACCGACCTGCGCGCCGGGGCCGCGCTGGTATGCGCCGCGCTTGCCGCCGAAGGTCAAAGTGAAATATCTGGGGTCGAACACATAGAGCGCGGATATGAGAATCTTGTCGGCAAGCTGCGATCTCTGGGTGCCCAAAT
Source organism: Armatimonadota bacterium (assembly GCA_026415535.1). Lineage (GTDB taxonomy): Bacteria > Armatimonadota > UBA5829 > UBA5829 > UBA5829 > CALJES01. The sequence continues at coordinate 9,691 of JAOAGX010000023.1, forward strand.
AAACGATAACGGGTCCGAAACCAAAGAAGCTCCGACCACCGAACCTGTTGTGCAGGCTAGCGGAAGCCCCGTCCTTTGAAATCGGACCTCAAACCTCGGATATCAAAGAGAGGCAAAGACTCTGTGTTTAACCTGGTGCCTGAGCTTGGCATCGACCTAGGCACGGCAAATATTTTAGTCTACCTCAAGGGAAGAGGGATCGTCCTGCGCGAGCCGTCGGTCGTAGCCGTCAACACAACAACTGGAGCACTTGTGGCGGTCGGCGAGGAAGCACGTCTGATGCTCGGCCGTACACCCGGCAACATCGTTGCCATTCGGCCGATGTGTGACGGAGTTATCGCCGACTACACTACAACACAAAAAATGCTTGAGTACCTAATCGCCAAGGTTTGCGGCAAGAAGAGGATACTCAAGCCCACTGTGATAGTCGCTGTTCCGTCGCAGGTAACCCCCGTCGAAAAGAGGGCCGTCATACAAGCAGCTAAAAGCGCTGGAGCCAAACAGGCCTATCCAATTGAGGAACCAATGGCCGCCGCAATTGGAGCCGGACTTCCTATATCCGCACCAGGCGGAAATATGATTGTCGATATCGGCGGTGGCACGACCGATATAGCCGTGATTTCACTGAACGGCGTAGTGATTTCCAAATCGATCCGCGTCGGCGGAAACAAGATGGATGAGGTGATCCAGCGCCATATTAAGGCAAAATACAACCTCATGATCGGTGACCGAACGGCCGAGGAGATCAAGGTCAAGATTGGCAGCGCATTTCCAATGGAGACTGAACTTGCGTTGGAAGTGCGAGGACGCGACCTAGTAGCGGGGTTGCCGAAAACAATCGAGGTTCGCTCGGACGAAATTCGAGAGGCGCTCTCCGAACCTATCGGACAAATAGTTGATCGCGTAAAGAGCGTTCTCGAAAACACGCCTCCTGAACTCAGCTCAGATATCATTGAGCGCGGAATCATGCTGACTGGTGGTGTGGCGCTATTGAGGGGACTCGACAAGTTGCTCGCCGCCGAGACCGGCATCCCAATACATGTCGCCGAGGATCCTCTCTCGTGTGTAGCCCTCGGATGTGGGCGAGCGCTAGATCAGTTGGACGCCATCCGGGACAAGTTCATCGAGATGGGGTTCGAGTGAGAACTGTAAGATAGGAAATGAAAAGTAATGCCTGATGAGCAATCGTCAGGCGTTGTGTTTTATGTCGTGTAAGGAGAAAAAATTGAAGATACTTATGCCAATCTTGGTGCTCGGGTTGCTGTTGGGGAATCACGCGTCGGCCACGGAACCTTTCAAAGATGTACCAAGCAATCACTGGGCAGCGGAGGCTGTGCAAAAGCTCAAGGACAAAGGAATTTTGAAAGGCTACCCCGACAAAACGTTTAGGGGAGACGAGCCGGTCACGCGCTACGAACTTGCAGCTGCATTAGTGAGGTTCGCCGAGTTTTTGCAAGAAAGTCAGGAACCGCTGGTACCTAACGAGGAGAGTAAGACCCAGCAAAACCCCGACTGCAAAAATCTAGAGAAGACGACCCCAGCCAAAGTTCAGTCTCCAAACACCACCGAATTAAAAAACCCTGCGAAGGTCCTAATCGAGAGAGGATTCCTGCCAAAAGATTCCGCGCTACTGCGAAGCGGGGATAAGCCGATAAGCTGCAAAGAGCTTGCTGATGCGCTTGCATGGATCGCTAAAAGGTTGATTGAGCTTAGGGTGGAAGAAGTTCCGATCGAGAAGATGTAGTTCCGCCACGACGCGAACGTTTCGACTAACACTGCCCAGACCACACCCCGAGTTGCCTGGTCTATTTCTGCAACGTAACTCACGAGTCCGGACTTGCTAAGCTAGGCAGATAAAGGATGCTTAACTACAGTCCTAGTTCGTTTTGCTTACGTGACTTCGCATTCTTTTTCTGTGTACTTTGCTGGGTGGTCTTTGCTCTGCGTTGATCTTTAATCGCCTGGTTTGCAAGTTCGTCGGCTCGCTCGTTTAACTCCCGCGGAACGTGAGAAATAAGCACGCGGCGAAATCGGCTAAGCAAGGTAATTGCCTTTTCGTGAAGAGGCTTTAGGTTGGAAGACTTGACCTTGTATACTCCAGATATCTGCCGCGCCATAAGTTCGCTGTCGACATTTATCCGAATTGAGTCGCAGCCGAGATCGAGCGCTTCCCAAAGTCCGCGGATGAGAGCTAAATACTCTGCGGCGTTATTGGTGGCTTCCCCAACGTATTCGCCGACCTCTCTAATTACCGTGCCCGATTGATCCGCAATAACAACACCGATAGCCGCCGGGCCGGGATTGCCCTTTGAGGCGCCATCCGTGTATATCGCTAGCTCATTCATTACTCGGTGTCGAGGAACAGAATGCGGCCGCAGCTCTCACAAGAGACGTATTCTTTGTCCTGTTGTAGGCTGCGGGCAATGAACGGGGTCACGGAGATTCGACAACCTTCGCACTTGCCCTGGATAACCCTAGCGATACCTGTGTTGCCGGTTTTCCTCCGAACAGTCTCATATCGCGTAAGAAGAGCCTTGTCGGTAATCTTTGGTGCGACCTCTTCGCGACGACTGATGGTTTCGGCTAGTTGTCTCTCGAGGGCAACTTTCTCGGCCGACTCTTTCTCGATCGCCTCGGCTATCTGTTTTTCTAGGGTTTCCACGTTATCTCGTGCAACGCGCGCCTCGGAGCGAGCTTTTTCGACCTGGTCATAGAGTTCGAGTGTGCGACCGTCAAGTTGGCTCTGTTGGGACTTGAGCATCTCGATCTCTTTTTCTATGGCGGAGAGTTCTTTGGGATTGGTTACCTCGCCACTGTAGAGGCGTTTTTCAAAAGTGGCCCGTTTCTCGTCAATCGATTTGAGCCTAAGCTCGTTGTCCTTAAGTTCGGTCTCGACAACGTGGAGCGCCTTCTCGGCAGCCTCTAGTGCCGGCCTAGCGCGTTCGAGCTTGTCTTTTAGGTCGCGCGCGCCGCTCAATGCAGACAGCCTCGCCTTGATACGGCCTATCGTAATGTCCAACCCCTGAAGCTCGTACAGAGCAGACAATTGCTCCCTCATTCGGTTCACCTTCCGCTAACCGGCCTATCGCCGCACAGAGATTGTAACAGAACGCGACGCATAGGCGCAACGGCGCCTCCGGAAATTAGGTTGTTGGGATAAATGCGTTTTCGAACGTCGGGAGATTCTTCGCTGCGCTCAGAATGACAACCTGACTGCCGCGTTATTATTGTCAGCAAATCTAAGAATCTGCGCTTGCGAGAACGAACAGACATCTAAGTTAGGTTGTTGCGATAGACGCTTCTTTGGCGGTTCTCTTACTTAGCCGACGAACTCAGAATTACCTCGCGGTCGTGTATTACCGCAACAGCCTCCTTTAGCAATCTCTCAGATAAGGGCATTCGCATGTGGTATCATGTTCTTGGAGTGGGCAGGCTATGATCGAGGAAGAGGTCAAATTCAAGACTTCGAGAGGCCTCAAGTTGGCAGGGGCACTGCTGTCGCCCGACGAAAAGCTGCGAGACGTGGTTGTCTTCGCGCACGGAACTGGCAGCAGCAAGGCAAGCCCTAGAAACAGAGGGATAGCCGAGCGCCTGTTAAACCACGGCATCGCCTCGTTTCTTTTCGACTTCACGGGTCATGGAGACAGTGACGGCATCCCCGAACAATCCACCCAAGACCAACAATTCGACGATCTCATCAGCGCTATTGACTTTCTCAGCGCGCAAACACTCGTTGAGACTCGATTTGTGGGCGTTAACGGATCGAGCACAGGAGGAACGGTCGCGATTCGCGCCGCCGCTGAAGACCCGAGGGTTCAAGTTATGGTGCTGCGCGTTCCCAGAAGCCTAGGTATCCTACAATACGCCCCCGACGTCCGAGCACCTACACTAATCATCCAGGGAAGCGAAGACAAAGTCGTTCTGCCCGAGGCTAGGGAGATATACGAATCGCTTACCTGTCCGAAAGAACTGCAGATAATCAAGGGTGCAGGACACCTGTTTGAGGAAAAGCCCAGTTACCTGCGTCGAATGACCGAGCTTACTTGCGCGTGGTTTGAACAGTGGTTCGCCAAGTTGGCTGAGACCGAGTGAGTAATCAAGCGTATGAGTACACGATGTCGCGCATACGACCCATTTTCCGTTCCATGTCAGCAACCATCGCGAACTGTGTCCGACAGCGATCCAGGTTGTGGTTCTCTCGGCGAACCTTGAAATAGATGTCTCCGTTTAGGTAGTCTGCAAGAAAGCGCATCCCGCATTCAAACGTCATCAGCTTGGCCGAGAAGGCTAAGTAATCGATTTCCAGCGGGGTTAGGAAATCCCGGGCGGCATCCATATAACCACGGACCATTCGCTCGAACATTTCCAAGCTCATGCCCACTTTAGACAAGTCCGTCTCATCCTCATCAGCCATGGCAGCTCCAGTAC
>JAOAGX010000242.1 GCA_026415535.1 Armatimonadota bacterium
TGTGTATAAGAGACAGCCTCTACGAAGATAATGGCTATCGCCGGCCTATTCTAGGTTTTGAGCGCGTGATACGTCAAGCTACTCCTCAAGATCTGCGCAAGTTCTACAGTACATATTATGTTCCAAACAACATTGTTTTGAGCATAGCAGGAGATGTTACTGTCGAGCAAGCCGTAGATCGCGCGGAGAAAGCGTTCGCGGGAATCTCGCCAGGCAAGCTTCCGATCCAGCGCGGAATGCCTGACGAAAAGCTCGAGCGCGATTCTTTCCATGCGTCTGAGGCTGACGTCAACGTAGCCTATCTATTGACAGGCTGGCTTGCTCCTGGAGTACTGTCAAGCGATTACCCCGCACTGACCGTCGCAGCCAACGCTCTTGGCGGGGGAAAAGGTTCATTAATGTTTCGAGAAATGCGCCAGAAGCGGGGAATGGCGTATGATCTGGGCATTCTCTATCCGCGTTCGAAGTATCAGAGCCATATTCTCGCCTACGTTCTTACTGATCCCTACAAGGAAGTTTTACCTGGTATTAGGGGACGGCTTGTTATTGACGAGGTGCTGCAGGTACTGCTTGAGCTTGTAGAAACTCTTAAAGAAAAGCCACTATCAGATGCCGACTTGCAGCGCGCCAAGGGCTACACTATAGGAACTTATGCGCTTTCACAGCAGCGGCTTATGGATCGAGCGTTTCTTCTCGCTTGGTTGGAAGCAATAGGGGTCGGTTACGAGTTTGCCCGTAATTATCCTAATGAGGTAGAAAAAGTTACTGCAGAAGACGTACAACGCGTTGCGCGCAAGTACTTTGGCAACCACGCAACCGTGATTCTTATCCCTAGAACGAAATCCCCAGCAGCCGCGGAGTAGTGGGACAGATCTAGTCTGTTAATTTCTCACTAGAAGTGCTCTTTGGAGGGTTTTGTTAACCGGAGATTTGGGTTATGTCGAAGAGCTTCTTTACAGAGCTGCGGCTCACACAAAGCTCACAAAAGGCCGATCGTCCCGGACTTGCAGAATTGACATCCAGATGTACATCAGCGTCGACGGCGGAAGTCGGCTCTTTAAAGGTTTCTCGGGGAGCTGGTCAAAATTTCCGCACCGGTATCAGTTACTAAGACATCGTCTTCTATTCGTAAACCTCCCCAGCCCTCTATGTAAATGCCTGGCTCAACAGTCAAAACGTTGCCTGGTTGGAGTACGAGATCACTCTTCTGTGAAAGCCCTGGGCCGTCATGTGTTTCGATCCCAAGTTGATGGCCAAGACCGTGACTGAAGTTGTCGCCGTACCCCTGTGAGGCTATATGCTCGCGTGCAATTCTATCGATAACTTGCCCTGATTTGCCCGGCTTAATTGCTTCAATTGCTGCTTGCTGGGCTTCCAAAACCACGCGGTGGATCTCTATTTCCATCTCGTCCGGTTCGCCGAGGCAAATGGTCCGAGTGAGGTCGGAGTTGTAACCGAGATATCGGGCGCCAAAATCGAGCTTGACAAGCTGGCCTGGTTCGAGCACCGTGTTCGACGGAGTGGCATGCGGACAGGCCGAGTTCGGGCCACACGCAACTATAGTCTCGAATGCTTCCTTATCCGCGCCGAGTCGGCGCAGCGTGAAATCCACAAGAGTGGCCACATCTTTTTCAGTCATACCGGGCTTGATCTCAGACAGGACTGATTCAAACGCGTGGTCCGCGATCTCGCACGCCCGGCGGATCAGCCCAATCTCGTGAGCGTCCTTTACTTGCCGCAGTTTTTCGATAAGTCTGTGCGTGGAGCGGAGCCGGGTTTCCCTGTTAACGCATCTGCGAAGCTCTCTAAGATTCGACACGGTCAAGTGTTCGGACTCGAACCCTAGATGCTTAGGTCGAAGGTCGTTTATGAGGTCCGCCGCAGCCTTCATAAGCGAAACTCCTGCGTAGTCGATTACGTGGGCATGTGTGCACTCGGTTCGGGCTTGGATCGAATATCGCGGATCAACCAAGATGTAGCAGTCGTTACTTGTCACTATAATACCTGCCGTTGATCCGGTGAACCCCGATAAGTAGAAGATATTCGGCATCCTCGTGACGAGCAAAGCGTCAACATCGGCTGAGGCCATGGCGCAGCGAGTTCTTTCCAAACGTGTTCTATGCATTCTTGATCAGCCCAACCAGCGCATGAATCCCAAGTAGGTAACTATCGCCGCCGAAGCCCGATATCTGACCTGAAACAACAGGAGCTATTACGGATTCTCTTCGGAATTCCTCTCGTGCTTGGATATTGGATAGATGAACTTCGACGGTCGGCAACTTTACTGCGGCGAGAGCATCTCGAATCGCATAGCTGTAGTGAGTGAACGCTCCAGGATTGATAACGATCCCGTCGAACGAGCCGGGCGCACGCTGTATCAGATCGAGAATCTCACTTTCACTATTAGTTTGATATATCGAAAGCTCGATTCCCAGTTCGTTTGCCAGGTGCACGCATCGTTCGTTAATAGACTCGAGCGTTTCCATACCGTAAACATTTGGTTCGCGTGTTCCGAGAAGATTGAGGTTCGGGCCGTGAATCATCAGTATTTTCAATCAGCCTTCCTCCTTTGTGGTAGTCGAAAGATATGATTCGATCACGCCGCCAACGTTTCCGTCCTCTTGCACCCTGCCTCTGTCGAGCCAAATCGCACGCGAGGCGACCAACCGCGCCGCGTCGAGATCGTGAGTGACAAAGACTATTGTCCTGCCAGAGTTCCGGAAATCGGTGATACGACGGTAGCATTTTTGTTGAAACGCCGCGTCGCCGACTGCGATGACTTCGTCAACCAGTAAAATGTCTGGATCTGTCTCGATTGCTATCGAGAATCCGAGGCGAAGCAGCATGCCGTTCGAGTATGTCTTAGCATGTGCGTCGACGAAATCGTTAAGCTCGCTGAAATCTATAATACGTTCGAGCTTGGACTTGATTTGCGCTGAAGTCAGACCCATAACAGCTCCGTTGAAAAAAATGTTTTCACGGCCTGTAAGTTCCGGTTCGATACCGGCGCCTAGGTCGAGCATGGTCGATAGCCGACCGTTGACCTCTACACTTCCTTCGGTTTGTCGGTAGACTCTAGATATGACTCTCAGAAGGGTACTCTTGCCTGAACCGTTACGGCCGATAATCGCAACGGATTCGCCTTGGTTGATGGTAAGCGACACGTCGTCAAGTCCTATGAGTTTCTGGATTGGCGGTTTCCGAAACGACAGAATCGCGGCCTTCAATGAGGTCTGTCTTTCATGTGGTACGTCGAATATCTTAGTTACTCCACGCAGGATGATTGCGGTGCTCATTGCTACACTCTCTCTGCGAAAACCCACTTGCGCGAGTTAAAAAACGCATAGCCGCCGAGCGCAACCAACAAGCAAATCACTGCCGACGCAGTGAGCATCCAATAGTCCAGCGGCATAACTTCAACTGCTGTGCCTCTGAGTCTGAGACCAGTTAGTGGAAGTAATGTCTTGCGATAAGCCTCGCTTAACATTGTCAGGGGATTCAACAGATACAGTTTGTACAGAAGCATCTTCCAAAAGTCGGCCACGCTCCAGGTTCCAATCCACGACTTCACTAGTTCCGCCGGATACATTATTGGCTGTCTCTTATACACATCT
>JAOAGX010000243.1 GCA_026415535.1 Armatimonadota bacterium
GGTGTAGCTAATGAGCCCCTGCGTCCAGAACGGCCAGAGGTGCACGTCTTGGATGCGGCCCACGTCGTAGCACTGATCGACGTAGATTCCTAGATTGAGCGGCTGACCATACAGCCCTCGAATATAGTGCCTGCCGCACGGGTTCGTCCCAAAATCGACGCCATTCCACGGGTTATAAAGCAAAACGTCGATTATCGAGCAGTCATCCCCAGTGCCGCGAATGCACCACGGATACGGTATTGGGGAGTTCATACTCTGATCTGGATATAGTATGCAAATGCCCTTGAGGGTGGAGTGTTCCAACATTGTTATGAACGGCGTCCCGTTTTCGTTATTGGCACCTTCGTATGCAAGCAGTGTAGTCCCGTACGCGCCGGTGTAGTTTCTGCCGGGTGGTGCCCTGAACACGCCTTCCAACGTCACATTCGCAGGTATTGTGAGATGGCCTGCGATCTTATATGTACCTGCTGGCACCCACACAATACCGCCGCCAGACTGCGCAGCTGAGTTCAGCGCATTCTGAAAAGCGGTCGTGTCGTCAGTTGTACCGTCGCCGCGCGCACCGTATGCCTTTACGTTGATCATAAGCTTGGCATCAGATGCAAGTTTGTCCCAGGTAACGGCACCGGAAGCTATCTTGGCGTTGGTCACTGCGTAGGCACCTAGATCAGGGCTCATCACCTGGCCGTCTCTGATGTGAGTGGTAGTGATCGAGGAATCGGCTATCTTTTCGGAAGTAACAGAATTGTTCGCCAGATGAGACTTACAGACAGCCTTCTCCTGGATCGCATCTGGTCCCACCGCACCGGGTGCTAACTTGGATGCCGTTATTGAGGCGTCCGGTACGGTCTCAGCGGTTTTTGCCACGAACGCGTAGCCGACACTCACGATACGAACTCGCGGCCTAAGGACTGTGCCGTTCACTTCGGTCTCGAGCCAAGTTTCACCTTTGAAAGCTGCATCCGGAATTGGGTTGGTGGCTTGCGATGCTGAACCCAGTAATACCGAGAAAAGTCCGCCGGATACCTGAACCGACTGTGATTCGGTCCAAATGGCGGTGCCGCCACTTTCCTGGGTATACAGTCGAAATGTGAGAAGATAGACGCCGTCAGGAACAGCACGGCCTTCCGCGTCGGTCAGCTTCCCTTGATACGAGATTATGGGTGGCACCGCTGCAAAAGACGTGCTAAGTAACGCGACACAACACGCCCACCCCATGAAGGCACGACACAAAACTTCCATCCTAGCCCTCACTCTCATTCGCGTGTATTATCGAGAATTTCGCCACCTGTTTGATTTGATGTCTTGTTTCACAAATACAGTATTGAGTGACTACTCCACGGGACCTATTGAGATTCCAGGCGGGACCCGGTGTTGTTATTAGTATTATTCTGGGTTGAGTCCGTAACTGATTTCTACTCCACGGCGCTGCTAGCAACAACTACGATGCTGCCAATAATGAATCGTTCACCGCTTAGGGAAGTGCCGACGGTGCCAATGACGTTCACGATACTGCCCCTGGCAATGTTGAGACTAGCAAGCGGCGTGAGAACCAATAAACCGCTCGTGCGATCTTGCTCTTCAATATAGAACAGACCAGCAAAGTCAGCGGTTGACGTGGTCGCGACCTTTCCCACGATTGCAACACGAGCTCCATCCGGTAGGTTCTTGACGCCGCGGATAGAGCCCACGGCGGTCGGAGTAAGCGCCTCAGAAGACCAAAAGCCGATCCAATGCAAGTACCGCTCGTTGGAGGAAAATCCTGCAGCGGCCTGCCCCACTGAATATGCCACAGAGAATTCGCCGCCTCGCGCCAGGCCTCCGGCTGAGTTGATTGAGAGCCAGTCTATCTGCACATCGTTGGCGCACGCAACCCCGTAGCATATAAACAGCAGGAGCCAACTTGCTGAGCGTTTGATCTTCCCAATTATGAGATTTCTTCTCTCCTTGAGCATAGGATCTAGAGTGAAAAACTTGTCTATGCTTGGGTTCTGATAGCAAAAGAGGGATTTCCATCACGGAATCTATTACCGTTTTTAGACTTTGTCAAGGGCCGTGTAATCCGCTTTTACTTGTGGATTATTCCAATCTATTTGGTGCGGCTACTTCCAACGATCCTACTCCGCGTAAGCCGCGCGTTCGAACGTTGGGCAGTTTTTCTGGTTCTCATGCCGGTTATGGTCGTTGACTTGTCCGGCAAGCTGGTGGTATCTTACTAGCAGATGCCTCGGACGTCGGCCGTGGCACCTTGCTCCGAGAGAGGGGGTGCATCTGCAATATGGCGAAGCGAGATCGGTCCAAGGATGGCAAAGACGAGACGCCGACGGTCCGCAACGACAAGGCTATTCCTCCGCAGTTGATTGAGCCCCAGCCGTGTTCTGCTACTGAGGGTGCTACTTGTCAGGAGAAGAACTGCTCTGAGCTACATCCAGATATATCTCGATTGCAAGATTCAGAGGAGGCCAGTTTTCTAAGAGCGATCTGGAACTTGTCGCCGGATTTGTTGGCAGTAAAGAGCGCCCGAGGAGTCTACCGAATGGTAAATCCCGCTTTTTGCGGGTGGTTTGGTTTCGAGGAAAAGGATGTTCTGGGCAGCACCGATGCTGATCTTTTCCCAGGGAAAGACGGGGAGGTGTTCGTCAAATCTGATCTTGAGGCCATTCGGCAGGGCGAGGCGTCTTCCTGCGAAGAAATCCGCCGTACGGTCAGAGGACTGCGCCACTTCTACGTTTCTAGGATCCCGTATTGCACCGCTGATGGAAGTGTCCTTGGCTTGCTTGTCTGCTTAAGAGACATTACTGAGCTGAAGCAGACAATAGCGCAGGCAGAACAGGCATTTGAAGCGCTCAAAAAGCACGAGCAAGCCCTGCAGCAACTTATCGACTATATGCCGGCCGGGATCATGCTACTCGACTCCGAACTGAGACTTCTAGCGTGGAACAAGATATACCTGACATACTTTGAGCCTTCTCTAAATTGGCGTGTTGGAGCACGGATTCAGGATGTAATACCTTTAGCGGAAGAATCAGGAATGATGCAAAAGCTCCGTCGAGCACTCGCCACCGGTCGGCCAGTGCGCGTAAACGAGTTCAAGTACGAGGGTTTGAGAAAGGGAACTACTTACTGGCGCGGGGTGGCGGTGCCCATGGAGCTAGCCCTCGAAGGCGGTTCTACAGCCGCACTTGCCGTAATGGTTGTGGACGTAACCCGAGAAGTTCTAGCTCGCGAAAAACACGCTCAGGCAGCCGAATTAGCGCGGCGGCGTGAGCAAGAGATCATGGACTTGTATGAACGAGAACACTCAGTCGCCATACAACTCCAAAAAAGTTTCCTGATGCACGATGTTCCAGATGTGCGCGGTTTTGAAATTACGCGCCGGTATCAGGCGGCCTCCGAGGGAACTTTGGTCGGGGGCGACTTCTATGATATGTTCCGAATTTCGTCGCGCAAGGTCGGTGTTGTAATAGGCGACGTTTCCGGTAGAGGTCTAAACTCAGCAATCTACACAGCCATGACAAAACACATGCTTAGAGCCTACGCTTTAGAAAACAGTTCACCGAGCCTCGTACTGGCTCGCCTCAACGATGCGTTGACTTCTTGTACTCCAGACGAGGTTTTTGTAACCC
>JAOAGX010000244.1 GCA_026415535.1 Armatimonadota bacterium
GTACAAAGGCGAAGATGAGCAAATTGCATCCGTCGCATCGTTGGACCCTGATAGCGGCCGAGTAACAGTTCTTATCGTCAACTTTGCTGAGAGATACGGCTCGCCGCGCAAGGTTCGATTGTCCGCCATGAATCTGCCCAGTTCACTGGATAATGGTGTCTGCAGGCAATATCTTGTTGACGCGACACACGCCAATCTTTGGCACGATCCTGCTAGATGCGAGCTTTCGGTGGTCCGAGAGGCGCCTATTGTAAGCGCGAACGCCTTTGATATGCTTATCGAGCTTCCCAACAACTCGGTAACGCTCTTGGAGATGGACATTGGTAGCATTCCGTAAATTCGAAGAAGGATTTGCATGTAAAAAAACAATCATTGCTTAAGTTTAAGTAGAAGCAAATGTTCTCGGAAGCAGCGAATGAGTTCTGGCCATTTTCTGCCGTAATTTATGCGATATTTGTATAAAGCCGCGTATCTCGCCCGCGGGCGATTCAGCCTCAGGGGATGACTGTTGGCTTGCAAAGCGAGTAAAATGAGTGGTATACTAATAATGCTAATAGGGCCCGTAGCTCAACGGCAGAGCGGTCGGCTCATAACCGATTGGTTCTTGGTTCGAATCCGAGCGGGCCCACCACTTAAACACTTCTGAGCCGTCCACAACTATTCTCCCATAACCTTATCAAAACCCTCCCTCGCTAAGCAGCAAACTCTACTACAAAAATGCCTACTAAGCCAAACTGGCGACTTGCCGCCGAAATCTTTACATCGCCAACTGATAGGAGGAAGCCAACTCGTTCGGGCATAAGATCATTCACGTTGCGAACCGCAAATATCTTTAGCCCATACCACCACAGGGAGTTGAGACATGCTTTTCCAACAGACTAATCAGGAAAGATATCTTCGCAAAATATGGCGGCGTAAAGAAGAGATCAAAGGATACATCCTGTCTAATCGCACTCCGGTAACAGATATCCAAGTGCGTGAGACTCGAGACTTCGAGCGTTACTCAGATGCAGTCAAAGCCCATGACTATCGGCCGATAAAAGTCGGCGATCAGTGGGGAGGCGGCGTAAACGCGTGGTTTAAGATCAGCTTTTCAATACCTCACTCGTTCCGTGGACGAGAAGTAGTATTAGCAATCGACATCGAGGGCGAAGGCTGTGCATTCCTCGACGGCAAGCCTTATCAAGGCATCGACGCGAATCATACCGAGATCCTCCTCACGCCAAAAGCGAAAGGCGGCGAGAAGTTTGATTTCGTAATCGACGCCATCTCGAAGCATTGGATGAACTTTCGGGACCAATCGCCCAAAACACTTCGCCGTGCAGAACTCGCTACAAGGAACGCCGATGTTAAAGATTATTTCTTTAACCTGGATATTCTATATCATCTCGCCGATGCTATTCCCGAAGATAGCCCGCGGCGCGCAAGGATTATCTACATTCTCAACAAAAGCGTAGATGCATTCGACTATACCAATACCGATGACGAATCCCTCAGGCAATCTTCAATCAGAGCAAATGCGATACTGAAACCGCTTCTTGACTGCAGGGCCAACGCAAGCGCAACTAACGTGGCGGTTCACGGTCATTCTCATATCGACGTTGCGTGGCTGTGGCCGTATGCCGAAACCAAACGCAAGTGCTCGAGGACGTTTTCCACAGTCCTTAGGCTGATGGAGCAGTACCCAGAGTACATATTCACCCAAAGCCAGGCGCAACTGTACAAGTTTACTCAGGAAAACTATCCGGAGTTATATTCGGAAATCAAGGAACGCATTAAAGAAGGACGGTGGGAAGTAACAGGAAGCATGTGGGTCGAGGCAGACTGCAATCTATGTTCCGGCGAGTCGTTGGTGAGGCAAATACTATTAGCTAAGAATTATTTCTTAGACGAGTTCGGAGTTGATACGGACGTGTTGTGGTTGCCAGATGTGTTTGGTTACGCAGCCGCACTACCACAAATTCTCAAAAAAGCTGGTATCCACTACTTTTCAACCATAAAGATTAACTGGAGTCAGGTAAATCGGTTCCCTTACACAACATTCTATTGGAAAGGCATCGACGGCACGCGCGTATTGGCGCATTTTCCGCCTACTACGGATTACAACGCCTTTCCCGATCCACGCAAGCTGATGGATCAAGTAAAGTATTTTGCCGAAAAAGATAGATCCGATTGGTCGCTTCTTAGCTACGGCTGGGGCGATGGCGGCGGAGGCCCAGAACCGGCACACTTGGAGTACCTGAGGCGATCGAAGGACTTAGAAGGTCTGCCACGATGTCGCCAGATGAAGGTATCAGACTTCTTCCATACCATAGATGGCTCCGCCGACTTCCCAGAATGGTCTGGAGAGCTCTATCTGGAACTCCACAGAGGTACATACACAACCCAAGGCCGAAACAAGCGTTACAACCGAAAAGCAGAACTTCTCTATCGCGACGCCGAAATATTGAGCTCCATAGCATCATCGTTTGGACACACTTATCCCTATGACGAGTTGCATCGCGAGTGGGAGCGAATCCTATGCAACCAATTCCACGACGTGATACCCGGTAGCTCCGTACGATCGGTCTACGAAGAAACAGACAAGATGTATCCCGAGATACTTGGTGTTGGCGAGAAGGTAGTCGAAACAGCCATTGCTAAAATTGCCGGGCAGGTCGGAAGCAATTCACAATTGCGCGATGAAAAACACTTTAGAAGCAGCTCCCGCGAAGAAAAAGATGTCATTGTCTTGAACACGCTCCCTTGGGAACGTCTGGACCTCGTATCGATCACTTGCTCTGGAGAAGGCGACTATGCCGTGCTCGACCCTTACGGAAATGAGGCAGTAATCCAGAAACAAGGCGACCGTATTGCGTTTATGGCACGGGTTCCATCTATGGGATACGCCACCTACCGCCTGGTAAGTAGCAAACCCCTAAAAGCGAAAAGCGAGCTTAAGGTGTCGAGGAATCGGCTTGAAAATCGGTTCTTTAGGATATCGCTGGACGCGAAAGGAGTCATCAAGTCAATCATTGAAAAATCTACAGGCCGAGAAGTTGTGCCACAAGGAATGAGGGCTAACCTTCTGCAACTGTTCGAGGACAAGCCCAACGATTTTGACGCATGGGACATTGATATGTTCTACGACGACAAGTGGGAAGATATTGTTGACCTGCGTGAAATCGAAGTCGTTGAAGAAGGGCCGTTATTTGGATCGATTCGGGTAACGCGTGAGTTCAGCAATTCGAGCATCAAGCAAACGATGCGCATATACTCGGATATTCCAAGGATCGACTTCGAAACCTGGGTTGATTGGCATGAGGATCATAAGTGTTTGAAGGCAGCGTTTCCTGTCGACGTAAACGTAAACACAGCCCGATACGAGATCCAGTTCGGCAACGTTGTGCGGCCGACTCACACTAACACAAGCTGGGATCTGGCTAGGTTCGAAGTGTGCGCCCACCGATGGGCCGACATTTCTGAGCAAGGTTTTGGCGTCAGCCTAATGAATGATTGCAAATACGGCCACCATACCAAAGGCAACGTAATGCGCCTAACATTGCTTCGCTCCCCCAAGGCTGTCTCTTATACACATCTCCGAGCCCACGAG
>JAOAGX010000245.1 GCA_026415535.1 Armatimonadota bacterium
CTCCGTGTAGAACCCCGCAATCCTATTTACTACCTGTGATAGGGTACGATATCCATAGCTTGCGATTTCCTTCTGAGTAATGACGTATACCGCAGCAGGTGCCTCCGACGCAGTTTGAAGTTTCTTTCCTGCCGTAACTACTTCCAGACTCATCAAGTCTTCTATGCTCATTTCGCTAAGATCCACTGCATTGCTGTCTGCGACGGAAAGACCTGGGAACATCAGGCAGAAAAATACCGGCACGATAATGACAACCCAGATGCTTAAACATGGAACTTTAAGATAACGTCGACTTAGGTTAATCATCGAAGTCCCCCTCCGAACGATCTGGCGGATCGTTTTAAACGAAATAACTGGCCACCCACAGGATAGCAAGTGACTTCCAAGGTACCGCTAGGCAACACCATAACCCAAGGATGCATAAGTTAAGCACCTTTAATGTGCGAACATTTTAGCCACATGTTTTATCGGATTGCTGACGCCGAATTTTTATGTTGCCTGTGCAAGAAAGCAATAAGCGGTCTACCTATCGATTTCAGAACCTCCACCAAAAAGAAAAATTGACTCCTTTAACGGCTTGACGTGGCGAGTTTGTCGTGTTATAGTTAGGCTAACCTAACTTAGGAAGTCCTAACTCGCTGAGGGATTAAACTTGGCGCATGCGAAAAACGAATTGAGCCGATCTATGGAAGACTATCTGGAAGCCATTTACAACTTGTTGGCTCGGTCAGATGTCGCGCGCGTTAAGGACATCGCATCCGAGATGGATGTGAAGATGCCTTCTGTTACGGGCGCACTTCGTACACTGGCACAAAAAGGGCTTGTCAGACATAAACCCTACGACGGTGTCGAGCTTACAGACAAAGGGCTCACCCTCGCCCGAAGCGTAGCCGACCGGCACGCAACGATCAAACAGTTTTTGATCGAGGTACTCGGACTAATGGAAGAAGAAGCGGAATCCGAGGCGTGCGGAATAGAACACGCTATTAAACCCGAGACGCTCGAGAAACTGCTGGACTTCGTCAAGAAAGCCCAACGGGAGGTAACAAAGAGATGAACCCAACGGGCATGGGATGGTGCAAAGGTTACCGGCAGGAAAAACAGGGCACAAGGCCACTCAGCGAGCTTAATCCAGGCGAAAAAGGCCGAGTCGCACAAGTTTGCTGCCGCGGGCCCTTAGGTAAACGCCTGTTGGAAATGGGTCTTACTTACGGGACCCCAATAGAGGTCGTCCGTCACGCTCCTCTTGGAGATCCCGTTGAGATAAAGGTGAGGGGATACTTGCTCTCGTTGCGCAAAAGCGAGGCCGAGCACGTTTGGATTTCTGATTTGTAAGTTGACATCCGAGAACCTCAGTTCCAATAAAGACAAGGAAATAGTTGTTGCCATAGCTGGAAACCCAAACTCCGGCAAGACCACGGTCTTTAACGAGTTAACTGGCGCACGACAACACGTGGGCAACTGGTCCGGTGTGACAGTCGAGCGCAAGGAGGGAGTAGTCGAGCTAAACGGAGTCAGACTCCGTGTAGTAGATCTACCGGGCATTTACAGCCTGTCTGCCTACTCACAAGAAGAGATCATAGCACGAGATTTTCTGATCAACGGAAACGTAGACGTAATCATCAATGTAGTCGACGCCTCCAATCTCGAACGCAATCTCTACCTCACCACCCAGCTCCTCGAACTCGGGATAGGAACCGTAATAGCTCTTAATATGATCGACGAGGCCGAAAGCCAAGGGCAGAAAATCGATGCTGCGGCTATGGCCAGATTACTTGGGACTCGTGTAGTTCCGACTCAAGCCACTCGCGGGACAGGTATAAAAGAACTATTGCGACAGACAGTCGAGGTAGCTAGATGTCGAACTTGCGAACCTCCGCGTAGCACGCGACACAATCCGGAAATCGAAAACGAGATTGCCAAGCTGGAAGCTCGCATCGGATCGACTGCTGAAGGCTTCGCATTGCCTGTTCGATGGCTGATAGTCAAGTCGCTTGAGGGAGACGAGGACGCACGTAGGAGACTTATTGAAACTCTACCGAACGGCAGGGTAGCTCTTGCTGCCATCGATGATGCCAAAAGGCATTTGGAGCGTCATTTCGGCGGGGAATTAGAGGCGGTAATCGCTGATGCACGTTATGGATTCATCGGGGGGCTGTTGCGAGAAGTCGTCATACGAACGAAGTCGCCTGAGGCGTTAACCTTAACCGATCGAATCGACAGTGTTGTTCTTCACCGCTGGATTGGAATCCCGATTTTTCTGACTTTGATGCTGCTGGTTTTCGAGCTCACGTTCGACGTAGGCGGACGTTTCGCCGAGTTTATCGAGGTTGGCATTGACTCGGCCGGAGGATGGCTACAAAACTTAATGCCTCCAGGACCATTGGTTTCGCTTTTGGTCGACGGAGTCATCGCAGGGGTGGGCGGAGTTATCGTGTTTCTGCCCAACATCGTGGTAATGTTCACTCTGATCTCGTTCCTGGAGAACTCTGGGTATATGGCTCGAGCAGCATTTCTGATGGATCGCTCGATGCATGCTATGGGATTGCACGGCAAATCCTTCATTCCAATGTTGATGGGGTTTGGGTGCAACGTACCGGCAATAATGGCTACACGCACGCTTGAGACATTCGAAGATCGATTGCTAACCATCCTAGTAACGCCACTGATGTCATGCACTGCTCGACTGCCAATCTATATCTTGTTCACGGGCATATTCTTTTCGAGGCAGGGCGCACTGGTGATTTTCTCAATCTACGCACTAGGAGTAATGCTAGCAGTAGCGTCCGGAAAGTTGTTCCGAAAGACGCTTTTTGCGAAGGCAGTCTCGCCTTTTGTAATGGAACTGCCTCCCTACCGTCTCCCTACCCTCAAAGGTACAGTCATTCACGTCTGGGAACGGACCTCAATCTTCCTGACAAAAGCAGGCACAGTAATCCTTGCAGCATCCGTTGTGATATGGGCGCTAGGATGTTTGCCGTGGGGAGTACGGTTCGGATCCGAGCAAAGCATAGTCGGCTATATGGGGCGCTTTTTGCAACCAATTGTCGCGCCACTGGGACTGGATTGGCGTGCCGCGGTTGCATTGTTCTTCGGTGTCGGAGCGAAGGAGGTTGTAGTCAGCACGCTCGGCGTGCTTTACGCGTCATCGGTATCGGAGCATACCGGCTTGGCGTTTCGGGAAGGCATCACACGAGCCTTTACTCCGCTTACTGCTTACGTCTTTATGGTAATCAGTCTGATCTACGTGCCGTGCGTGGCTACTGTCGCAGCGATTAAGCGAGAAACAAATTCGTGGCAATGGACGTTGTTTGCTATTGGATACGCAATGTGCCTGGCGTACTTAGTCGGCTATGTTGTGTACAGGCTGGGGCTAGTATTAGGTTTCAAATAGACTACACCAGGCGCGTGTCCCGACCACGGAAATGCTGCAATTCCAATGAGTGGTGCCCTGAGTGCAACCAAGCACATAAAAAAAGCCGTCCTTAGGCGAATTCTTCACCACATCCATAATAAGGGCAAAGACCTTGGCAGTGCTCCGTGAGTGTAGGACCTAGGAGTAT
>JAOAGX010000246.1 GCA_026415535.1 Armatimonadota bacterium
GCAACGAACCCATCGGCGAAATCAGACGTAGCTCGGAATACGGTTCTTATATCATACACTCTTGCGAGACGGGAGAACCGTGCGTGGTCTACGGCAACATACTCAACAATAATCACATCACCAACTTGCCAAACGGGGCATGCGTTGAGGTCCCTTGCCTAGTTGACCGCAACGGCGTGCAGGGAGTAGTGGTTGGTGACATGCCGGTTCAGTGCGCCGCCATCACAATGACCAACGTGAACGTCCACCTGATGACCCAACAAGCATCGGTGACGCGAAAGCGTGAGGACGTTTACCGTGCAGCCATGCTTGATCCGTTGACCTCCACCAACCTTACGATGGATGAAATCGTAGCTATGTGTGACGAACTGATCGAGGCGCATGGCGATTACCTGCCGCCGCTCGAGTAGTACGAACAAATGCCGAATAGGGATTAACTGCTGCGATTGAACTCAAGGAGATGTGACCAATGAAAATCCTTGGAATAAACGGCAGTCCTAGAAAAGGGAAAACAACGAGTTTTGCACTCAAGCAGGCTCTAGAAGCGGCCAAGACCGTGCGTGAGGACATCGAAACCGAACTTATCGAGCTTGGCGGATTGGATATTCGCGACTGTATAGGCTGTAACAAGTGCCGTGAGCCTCTGACCTGTTCGCACGACGACGACTTTATGAGGCTCCTACCTACCCTCACGGACCCCAGTATAGCCGGGATCATTATCGGCACGCCCGTTTACATGGGCACAATGACCGGGCTTTGCAAGAGCTTCCTTGATCGCACGGTAATGCTGAGAAGAAACAAGTTTACGTGGGGGAACGTCGTAGGCGGAGTATTGGCTGTCGGACAGGCTCGAAACGGCGGACAGGAAATTACGATCCAGGCAGTTCAGGCCGCATTACTAGTGCAAAACATGGTGCTGGTAGGTGATGGTCCACCGCCCTCGCATTACGGAGCAACGCTTGTCAGCGGCGTAGAAGGCGGAATAGAAAATGACGAAACCGGAATCACGATCGCCCGAAACCTTGGCAGGCGACTTGCTGAGTTGGCGATCCGGATTCATTCCTGACCGTACTCATGAAAAATAAATAAGACAGCGGGGCTTCAACACGCTCCCAGATCTCCTACAAAGCTGCGTTGAAGCCCCACTGTTTTGAAAACCAGACTATTCTTACCTGATTAGCGGACAGGCTTGTGTGCCACAACGAGGCCCGGTCCCGTTGCCCCAACCGGGACCCACGCCGCAACCCATTCCGGCACCCGGGCCCATGCCCCATCCACAGCAGATGCACGGACCGATGCACGGTCCGCATCCGAAACACGGACAGCACCAGAAACCACGACCAGCCTTGCCGAAACACCTAGCTGCGCAATCCTTCAGGATCGCCCTCAACTTATCGCGCTGGGCAGGCGTCAAAACGTTTAGCGCACTAATCATATGGTCGATTCCGGCATTCCGAATCTGATCTCTTAGTGTGTCGATCTCCGCCGCCAGTGACTTGATGGCGTCCGCGTCGGGAGAATCAGCTAGCCAAAGATTGAACATCTCCTTGGCCTTGGCTTGAATCTCCTCCCTGGCGGTCTTCGTCTCATCAAGGAACTGTAGATGCAGTCTTTTCAGCTCGGCGATCTGCGTATCTGTCAAACCCAGTTCCTTGACAAGCTTGCCGGGCATAAGGCACCCGAGCGGACAACCACACCAACCCGGCTTTTGCGCGCCCACAACGGCCGGCGGCCCGGCCGCGGCTCCACGATTTCGAGGAGCCGCGTTAAGCACCAAGCACGCAGCTACCGCTAGCGCAATGATCAGAATTCCGACAACCAGTCTTGTTCTCATCTCGAGAACCCCTCCTTGAGTAATAATAAATGACTCACCCTCGCACCCTGGTACAACAAATAGGACGCTCACAAAGTGCTATGCTACATACCGGAAGCTTCGCGGGAATTCCTGCCGCCCAGAATCCCTAATCCGCACGCTCCGCCACCGCGTCTTCCGCATCCCGTCCCGCCGGTAAGACCACACATGCCTCGCTCAACTAAGCCAATCAACCTCTCTTGTTGGTTCGGCGTCAGATGCTTGCGCAACTCGAGTATGTAGCTGACCGTATTGACCGCCATCTCTTCGCGAGCTTGAATAAGTTTTCTCAGTGCCGATACTATTTCATCCTCGGTGCAGTTCGGATCTCGAATCGCGGCAATGAACCGATCTCTTGCCTCCCAAACGCGCTCGCGCAGGACAGGCCTCGTCTTGAGAAACCGGCGGTCTATCTCGGAAAGTTTGCGGCGCTGATCCGGCGTAACTCTCAGATAGTCCTGTAGCATGGCTAAACCAGGCTCGCCGCAAGAGACGTACCCGTCTGGATGTCCGTAGTACGATACCCCTGACCATTTTGGACTTACCTGCGCAAGCAGCCTCGATGCAGCATACGACGCGCATCCGAGCACAACCAACACGGCTATAAAAAGACCCCATCCTTTTCTCATCTCACTGCCTCTTTAACCCCGAACGACTGTCCGATACCGTGTGCGAGAGACTCCTCAATCAGATCGTCGTACTGCGGCAGTCCGACGGCACTTGCGATTTGTTGCTCGGAAAGCGGTCTTGTTGCTGGCAACTCCTCAACCCGAAGGCCGAGCGCCGCACCAACCATGATGCTCATAACCGCAAGCGTAGCTGCAGCCCACCTAGGCACCGGTAGAATAGATTGCGGAACACGTCCGGCCCTTTGTTTAAGCCGTTCGCGCAAAGCCTCGATCCCCAATCGAGGTTGGACCGAAGACCATTCGTTTAGCAAGACCAAAGTCTGCCGAAATGCATCGGCCTCGGCGCGGCAATTGGAGCATTCGGACAGGTGTTTCTCCAACAAGCGAACCACTTTCTCTCCGAGCTCGCCATCCAGATACGCTGGAATCAACCTTGTGGACTTCGAACACTTCATTGCGAATGACCTTCTATGCGTTATGACAATCGAGAAATGTGAAACCCTCGCAATATCGTCCGTGTTATTGTAAAAGATTGCCTCTATAATAGTCCTGTCAACTCATAGCCCCGGTCCGCCAACTAGATTGGTTGGCCTGCTTTACCCCGACCATCTTCTGAAAGTAGGTCAAGTTCTTCTCACTCACAGAAGTGTGGCGGAAGAGGCAAGCCTGGCTCGTTGTTTTCCGTCCTCCCTAATAGGAGGCCAAGTGGAATTCTCCTTTCAGACGGCAACCAGGAGAGAAATATTGGGCAGTACTTCGACGTAGGAGTATCAACTGGATAGGTAATCTTGCTTGCCAGGGAAATGATCCTTCAGCGCGTTTCGTAGACCGGACTTGGCTCTATAGAGTAGCGATTCGATTGCCTTTACCGAAACTCGCATGACTTCGGCGGCATCCTGATAGCTCATTCCCTCGTAGCATGTGAGAATCAATGCAAGGCGTTGGTTGGGAGGAAGCGCAAGAACGGCATCGCGCACGAGCCTTGCTGTTTCTCCGCGCTGGGCCAGTTCATACGCTGTCTCTTATACACATCT
>JAOAGX010000247.1 GCA_026415535.1 Armatimonadota bacterium
TCATCGGTTCTTTCACCAACGGCTCGGTCCGTCCGCTTGGTCAATTGGCTTTGGCGGAGTTTAACAATCCCAATGGCCTTACCAAGGTTGGAAACAACATGCTTATCGAGAGTCCTAACTCTGGTGCGCCTAGGCTCAGCACGCCAGGGTCAGGCGGACTTGGCTTGGTCACATCTGGGTTCCTCGAGGCATCCAACGTGGACCTTGCAACCGAGTTTGCGAACATGATCGTTGCTCAACGTGGTTTCCAGGCGAACTCCCGGGTTATCTCAGTTTCAGATGAGGTACTGCAGGAGTTGGTTACTTTGAAGAGATAGCAGACCAAAATCTTACCAATCCGGTGAGGAATCCGCCTTAGTAGTAGGAGCTACGTTGGGTTCCTCGCCGGACTTGGGATTATGTGGCGGTTCGAGGACAGGTCAATGATCAAGCTGACGTTGTATAACGACGCCGACGTAATAGTAAACGCCGACTTGATCGAGCTGGTCGAACGAACGCCGGACACACTGGTGACGCTCACGACCGGCAAAAAAGTAATGGTCAAGGAGTCGGTAGAGGACGTGGTCAAAAAGGCAATTGCCTATCACCGCCTAATTGCCGGGAAACGGCGGCTCTTTGGATCAAG
This sequence comes from Armatimonadota bacterium, assembly GCA_026415535.1. GTDB lineage: Bacteria > Armatimonadota > UBA5829 > UBA5829 > UBA5829 > CALJES01. The sequence goes on from JAOAGX010000247.1 coordinate 626, forward strand.
GAGCAAGATCGACATTATGACGCCCACGGAGGAACCTGAGACATGGACGTAGCAACCGTGCTGGGTCTGTTCCTGGCGTGGGGAGCTTTGCTGGTAAGCCTGAACCTCGAGGGTGGCAGTCCGAAGGATCTGTTCAACGCACCCGCACTCGTGCTGGTGTTATTTGGTACGTTCGGCGCTACGATCGTCGGGTCAAACATTAAGACCGTGCTCTCGCTGCCGAGAATCCTGCGTAATTGCTGGGTCAAAAGCGCTATTGACCCCGTTCGTATTATCGAGGTTATGGTCGGCTTTGCTCGAAAGGCCCGAATGGAAGGCATTTTGTCTCTAGAAAACGCCGCGTCGCAAGCGGACAACAAGTTTTTGAAAAAGGGTATTGAGCTGATTGTAGATGGCACTCCCAGCGTGATGGTGCGCGAGATTCTTGAGACCGAGATCGTTGCAATGCAGGAACGGCACAAAGTCGGCGAGACTTTTTTCACTACATTGGGTGGGTTTGCACCTACGCTAGGGATCATCGGCACCGTGATGGGCCTGATAAGCATGCTTGCCAAGCTCAATGAGCCGAACAAGATGGGCCATGCGATTGCAGCGGCGTTTACGGCTACCTTCTACGGTGTCGCGCTGGCCAACTTACTTTTTCTGCCGATAGCCGCCAAGCTTAGGTCCAAGACCGCTGAAGAAGTCGTAGCGTGTGAGATGATCATCGAGGGGATACTATCGATTCAGGCCGGTGACAATCCACGCACCGTAGAGACTCGGATGAGTGCCTATTTGCCGCCTGAGCTGAGGCGAAACTTCGGCCGGCGGCCGTCACGAACCGAACGGGACCGGGAAGCTCTGGCGGCATGAGAAAGAAACGCGAAGAACACAGCCACGGCGCTCTTGAAAGATGGTTGCTAACTTATGCGGATATGATAACGCTGCTGATGGCGTTCTTCATAATGATGTATTCAATGTCGGTTCTAAACCTGGCCAAGTTCAGACAGGCCGCTATCTCGATTCGCAGCGGATTTGGCGGTACGGTCGATGGTCAGGGAAGGTCGATCTTAAAACCAAGCGGTGAGTTCGGCGAAAAGTCCTCAGCGCTTGAGGGGGATACGGCCGGAGTGCGGTGGCGTATCCTAAAGCCGTTTGTTGACTATATCGAGAAAAGCGGATTACAGAAAGCGGCGGCAGTAGGGGAGAACAGGCGAGGAATTGTGATCACGATGGCTACGGACTCTCTGCTTTTTGATCCGGGGAGTTCACGACTCAAGGCAGATGCGTTACCGCTGTTGGACAAGGTTGCGGAGGCGCTCACACATACGCGCAACCTGGTACGAGTCGAAGGTCACACCTGCGATCTGCCGCCTAGAGGTGGTATCTACCAAACCAATTGGGAGCTGTCAACAGCGCGCGCAACCGAAGTGCTACGGTATTTAGTTGAGCACAAGGGCTTGTCAGCGGATAGATTTGCCGCAGCTGGTTATGCAAGTACGCGGCCCAAGGCAGCTAACGACAGCGAAGAGAATCGTGCGCTCAATCGGCGGGTCGAGATCGTGATCCTGCGACCTGAAGCGGCGTTGATAGAAGGTGCGCGAGTGCGTCCTATGCGCAGGATAAGCGATCCAGGCATAAGCGTGTTTCAGAGGAGGCTTTAGCGAATGAGAATGACTGACAGAGGCAAACTGCCGATTATGATCATCGCCATTGCGCTTATAGTGGTTTTGGCCGCTGGCGCAGGTGTCTTTGTGCTCAAAGGAAAGGGGCACGGAAAGAAGGGCGAAGCGAAGGAGAATAAACCTCACGCGACGATGCCACTTGGTGAGTTCGTAGTCAACCTCGCTGATCAGGGTGAGCTGAGATATCTGAAAGCAAACATAGTACTAGCAGTAGAGGGCGACGTTCCCTCAAGCGGCGGACACGGCGGAGAAAGTGGGCCCAGCCCAGCGGTGCGGGACGCTGTAATAGAGGTGCTCTCGAGCAAGCGTTTCACCGAGCTGACCCAACCAGGCGGCAAGGAAAAACTCAAGAAAGAGATTGTCACGGCGGTCAACGAACGGCTCGAGGGCTGCAAGGCTGTAGATGTCTACTTCAGCGATTTTGCAATGCAATAACCACGGAGGTAGGTCATGTCCGATGAGGTCATCTCGAATGAGGAGATAGACGCCTTGATCGCACAGGGCGGAGCTGCGGAGGGCCAGGCGTCAGATGAGAAAACGCCCGGTGGCGAGAAGCACGCATCTGCCGCTTCAGACGCTCAGCCAGAGATCACAGTAGCTTCGGACCCAGATAAGGTTGTCAGAGCTATGGAGTTTAGTCCGGTTTCTGGATCGACCACTTCCGCCATAAGAGGCGGGATGGAGTTGATAATGGATGTAAGCCTTCAGGTAACAGTTGAGCTCGGGCGAACTCAGCTTAAGGTGCGCGATGTGTTGGCACTCGGACCAGGAGCTGTGGTAGAGCTTGACAGACACGCAGGTGAGCCAGTAGACGTGGTGGTTAACAACAAGACGATTGCTCGGGGAGAGGTCGTCGTAATCGATGACAACTTCGGGGTCCGGCTCACTGAGATTGTCGATAAGGAACACAGGGATGTTCGCGCAAAAGCCGCCTAAGCTTATTAGATTTGGATTGCGACGCGATTTGCTGCCTCTGATTTACGGTGTGATTCGGCGCTTTGGGTTGCCGGCATTATCCCACGACTGCGGTCTGGGCATGGCTCCAAAGGCGCTTTGTGCGTTGGCGGCGGTTGTGTTGATGCTCACGGTGACGTCTGCCTGGTGCGCCTCGGATGCGCCTAGAAATACCGGGGTAGAGTCCGTCCGCTACAAGGAGAGTCGGGAAGCGGAGCCGGCTTCTGGTGAGAAGGACTTTTTGGCATCACTTGAGTCGGCGGGAAACGCCGAGGAACAGGAAAGAGAAGCGCCTCTTTATATTACGCTACTA
>JAOAGX010000248.1 GCA_026415535.1 Armatimonadota bacterium
GCCGTATGCGATGGCGTTCGGGATTGCAGATAAGTGGGCCAAGGCCTTCGAGGGTATACAGACAGCTCCGCCGCAATGGTATTCCGGCCCGGACGGCGAGTTTCATCCGGTTCTATTCGCTCACCACTTGAACGACGCCACCGGCAGTTGGGCGAGCACAATGGCGTCGCAGCCTCGTTCAAGTGGCAGAGGAGGAGGTTTCTTCTCTGGCGGGAGTGGCTTCTCGGGGGGATTCTCCGGCGGCGGTGGCGGCGGCGGAGGGGGCGGAGGCTGGTAGTATGTTGGAAACTACGCTGCTTGACCAGGTAAGACCCATTGCCTCCGAACTTTCCAGCAAGCCCAACGTCGTGAATGTGTCCGCTGAACAAGCCCAAGAACTAGCGGAGCCTTTTGGGATCAAAACCGCGCTGGGCAGCCATAATTACGTTTCAACTGTCAAGAACCTGTCCACTGCGCTTACTGTTTACTTGGGTAGTCCGCGCGTGGAAACTGAGTTCTTGACACAGAAAAAGCGCGACATCAGGAAGGCTGCTCCAGAGACGATCAAGCGACTAAGTGACTATCTCGCTGCAGCGCCGCTTATACACCTCGAATGCACGATTGGGGAGCGCAGCGACTTTACCCCTTCGTGTTCTCTATTTGTCTCGACCTATCGAAAGGACGCCGTTCGCCTTGCGCATATGGCAGGAACGACACTATTCCTGCCGAGAAGTGCTTCGCAGGCCGATCTCACGGTTGTGGTTGTTCCTGAGTGGCCGGAGAAGGAGCGCCAGGTTCTTGTATTTCCGGAGATTGGGGTCACGTTCATCCTCGGTTCGGACTATTTTGGCGAAATCAAAAACGCGTTTCTGCGGATGGCGATGTGGCTTGCCAAAGAGCGGGGAATGCTCGGGCTGCATGCTGGGACCAAGATCGTACGGGCGCTCGGCCCGGATGGAAAGATTCGCAGGATCGGGATGATTATGTTCGGGATAGCCGCGACCGGCAAAACAACGCACTCTTGTCACGATCATGGTCTGGATCGGCCAGGGGAAGGCGTTGAGATCGCGCAGGATGATATGGTCTTTTGGCGAGCGGACGGATCGGCTCTTGGCAGCGAGCGCGCTTTCTACATCAAGACTGACGGACTTAGCGCTGACGATCAACCGCTCCTTTTTGAGGCAGCGACCAGACCGGAGGCTATTCTGGAAAACGTGATGGTGGACTATCGAGGCCAAGTTCGGTTCGACGACAGAAGCCTCACCGTGAACGCCCACGCAATTGCTCCTCGAACTGGCATGGGTGAAGCGGCCGCCGACAGCGTCAATCTACCACCGGTGTACGATCTGGATCGTCTGGTATTACTTTTTATGGTACGCGATTATACAGTCGTTCCAATCGCCAGCAGGCTAACGCCCGAGCAGGCGGCGGTTGCGTTCATGCTGAGCGAGTCCATTGACGCAGCAGGAGGGGAGCAGCAGTCGATTGCGGCTCCAGGTGGGATAAGTTCAAGCCCTTATGTGATAGGCGACGCCGCCGTGGACTGCAATATGTTTTATGACCTTGTCCGCTCACATGCGCCTAAAATCGAGTGTTATATGCTAAACACGGGTGGGGTGGGCGAGCTGGTGGAACACGAGCTCAATGGTGCTCGGCGAGTCCGGCGAAAGGTAACCCGGGTTTCGATTCCGGAGATGGCCGCGATCATTCGAGGCATTGTGCGTGGAACCATCGAGTGGGGGGAGGATCCGAACTGGATGGTCGAAACGCCTGCTAGGGTGGAGGACTTGGATATAACCAAATTCGACCTCAATCACCACTACGATCAGGACAAGATCGACTCGCTGATAGCTCGGATACGGGCAGAGCGAGCCGTATATGCCGAGCAGTTTCCAGACCTAAACCCCGCGATCCGAGCGGCTGCCGAGTTCTAAAACAGCTTGTTCTGTCAATAGGTTCTTCGCTTTACTCAGAATTTCGCAGCAACGTAGGCTTTGACGGGTGGTCGCCGACGTGCTAGAATCCTGCCGATGGATGAGTACCTGGACGCCTTTATAGAACACCTGCGCCTAACTCGCGGTGCGAGCGAGCACACACTGAGAGCCTACTCATCGGACGTGCTTGCGTTCATTGAGTTCGCCAGGGAATCGGGCGGGCCAGTTGATCAAATGCTGGTCAGACGATATCTTGCCCGACTGCATAAGTCCGGCCTGGCGAAAAGCTCAATGGTGCGCAAACTCGCAGCAATTCGCGCGTTCTACGGCTATCTCTTGAGACGCGGCGTGGTTGAAACTGATCCGACTGAGGGTGTCCGCGGCCCAAGACTCCCGCGCGGCCTGCCCAAGACCTTGCTGGAGGACCAAATCGAGTCTCTTATGAACGCGCCTGATCCGAACACCCCCCTTGGCCTGCGAGATCGTGCGATATTAGAGACACTTTATGCAACCGGCTTGCGTGTGAGTGAGCTTCTGGGCTTGACCGTCGACGATGTTAATGGGGGATCTGACGAGATCAGAGTAATCGGCAAGCGCAACAAGGAGCGCATCGTGCTGTTGGGATCCAAAGCCCGCCAAGCACTCGACGCCTATCTCGCCTATGGCAGACCCGTTCTGGCAGCGAAGACTCCCCGTAGCCTCTCTTTTGCAAAGGAGAAAGAACAAAATACCTCGGCTCCGACGAATGAGGGCGCCGAAGGCGTCAACGCGCTATTTCTTGGTCACCGCGGAACGCCTCTGGTTGCTTCGTCTGTTCGCAGGATTGTTGACAAGCACGTCGAAGCAGTCAGCAAGTCGCTCAAGATCAGTCCGCACACGTTGCGGCACAGCTTCGCTACTCATCTAATGGACCACGGCGCCGATCTTAGAAGCGTCCAGGAGCTTCTTGGCCACGAGAGCTTGGCCACCACGCAAGTTTATACGCACGTCTCGCGGGAAAGGTTAAAGGCGGTGTACGACCTCGCTCACCCACGAGCGGCTGCCGGCGCCGAGCGTTTGGAGAGGTAGGGATTATTCTATCAAGCGACAAGAGAAAACATGAGGAGGAAATACGCTATTCCTTCTTTCGTGAGAGAGAGGCAGCTATGAGTAAGATGCACGCGACAACCATTGTGGCAGTTAAGCGTGACGGCAAGGTAGCAGTAGCAGGCGACGGCCAGGTCACACTCGAAAACACAATAATGAAACACACAGCCCGCAAGGTCCGTAGATTGTATGAGGACAAGGTCTTGATGGGCTTTGCAGGCTCGGTCGCCGATGCCCAGACTCTTGCCGACAAGTTCGAAGCCAAGCTCAAGGAAGCCCACGGCAACCTCAAGCGCGCCGTGATCGAGTTTGCCAAGGAGTGGCGAACGGATAGGATACTTAGGCGGCTGGAGGCAATGATGGTCGTTGCCACCCCGGAGTATCTGCTGGTAATCTCGGGCAGTGGTGAGGTGATCGAACCGGACGACGGCGTTGCTGCAATAGGTTCCGGTGGCGGCTTCGCAGCAGCTGCGGCAAGGGCGCTGGTCAGAAATACCGACCTGAGCCCTAGGGAAATAGTCGAGCAGGCTATGCACATCGCCGCTGACATCTGTG
>JAOAGX010000249.1 GCA_026415535.1 Armatimonadota bacterium
AGATGTGTATAAGAGACAGGCCCTGTACCGCCCCGGACCGATGGCGCACATACCGAGGTTCATAAGATCCAAGTTCGGACGCGAGCCTATCGAGTATCTCCATCCCGCGCTCGAACCGATCCTCAAGGAAACGTACGGCGTTATTTGTTACCAAGAACAGGTCTTGCGCATCGCTCAGGCCATCGCCGGGTTTAGCCTGGGTCAGGCTGACGTGCTGAGGAAAGCCATGTCGGCCAAGAAGCGTGAAGTGATGGACGAGATGCGAGCTAGGTTTATTGAAGGAGCAAAGGCCAACGGCTTTTCCGAGAAAATTGCGGCCAAGATATTCGAACAGATAGAGCCATTCGCTGGGTATGCGTTCAATAAGGCGCACGCGGTCTGCTATGCCTTCGTAGCCTACCGAACAGCCTATATGAAGGCTAACTATCCAGTAGAGTACTATGCAGCTCTTCTCTCAGCGAATATGGACGACAAGGACAAACTGGCCGCGTATATGGCCGATTGCAAGCGGCTTGGGATTAAGGTTCTTCCTCCGGACGTGAACAGCAGCACTGCTCGATTCGAGGTGGCGCCCGAATCATCACCTGCTTTGGGAGAGCTTGAGGAGAAGACTGCGTGCGACTCGTCTGCTCAAACATCGAATTCCCAGGGCCAAATCCACTTTGGTCTTGCGTCCATCAAAGGCTGTGGGCGAGCTGCTATCGAGGCGATGGTCGCGGAAAGGAATCGCGGCGGGCCGTTTAAAGACCTCTTCGATTTTTGCGCCAGGTGCCAAGAAAGCGCGGGGATGAACAGGGCCATGGTCGAGGCGCTTATCAAGGTCGGCGCATTTGCCTCGATTGAGCCGAACCGGGCGCGGTTGTTGGCTATGCTGCCGGACGCGATGGCTGCTGCGTCGGCGAAGTTGCGTGACCAGAAAAGCGGACAAGCTGGGCTGTTCGGAGGTGCCGAGGAGAGCGTGTCTTATCGTCCGAATCTTGCCAGGTATGATCACGTGGCAGAATTTTCCCTCGACGAGATTCTGGCAATGGAGAAAGAGCATGTTGGCATCTATCTATCGGGCCATCCACTCGATAGCGTGCGTTCTAGACTCGAGCGGGAATGCACGGCCAATGCCCAGACGTTCCACGATCTCGAAGACGAGAAGGAGTGCACGGTCGGCGGCATCATCACCGAGGTTCGCTATCGCCGTACTCGTCGCAACGAGAGCATGGCTTCGATCAGATTAGAGGATTTGCACGGTTCGATCCCCGTCACGTTCTTTCCGGCGGCGTTCAAGGTTTGCTCGCAATACATAGCCAAGGATCGCATCGTGATAATCAAGGGCAAGGCTAGCCACCGTGAACGCATTGCAGCCGACGATGAGGATGCCGTCGTTGAGGTGGAAATCCTAGGCGAGTCAATAAAGCCGATTAAGAACGGCCCAATCGAAAACGGTAACGGTGCTCGCCCGGTTCATATCAAGATAGAAGGCGACACTCGAGCCAACCTTGACATTCTCAAGAGCCTGATCGAATCATACCCAGGCGAGAGTCCTTTATACTTCCATCTGTGTCAGTCCGGCAAGCGGCGGCGAATTGCTACTCCCTATAGGGTAGACGCCTGCCCTAGGTTCGTTGAGGAAGTCGAGCGCGTTTTGGGCAGGGATGTGGTTAGGATAGCCTGAATTGGCTGACGAGCTCAGATTGCTTGTAGCCGAAAAATCCTGTGGCGCAGCTTTTTGATCTCTAGACTGACATTAGGAATTGTCTGTCGAGGCCGAAAACTGCGACGATGATGCCAGCGTGTTCGGGGCTATAAAGGCCGGCGCCATCGGCTGAATTGCTAGGGACTGCCCAATCAAGAATGCCCTCGAAGCAGTCAGGGCCGCGTGTTGAGGCGAGGGATTAAGCACTTTGAGATGGCAGCCCGTGTGATGCACGAGTTCGCTTGCTTCACTAGATAGCGTCTGACCAATCTCCAGGTGTTTGTCGATCTCACTGACCGGTAAGCGGAAAGTCCTCAAACTTCTTACCTAAGATATTGGCTGCGCGTTATGTCGTAACAATCTCGGTATATGTTGACAATAGGTGGAGGGTGCTGTATCATTAACCCGTCGGAACCACTAGTTGTTCTGGCTAAGCTCCGGTGATGGAGTCCGCCGCAATCGCCATCCGTACTTTCGGGGCTGATGACTCCTGAAAAGACTTCATCCGTACTCAGATTTCTGTTACTAGAGGATTTGGGTGAAGTTAGCCTTATCTTGGCCGAAAGGAGTCAGCTTGGAAAGCATCTGGTTAACGTCCTCTTTGTGGTTTGCGCTTGCCCTACTTGCGTCGCTTATCTCGATTCGCATCGGCATTTCAGTTGCGCTCGTGGAGATACTAGTCGGCGCGTTTGCTGGTAATCTACTCGGATTGACTCCCAACGCGTGGGTTAGCTATCTTGCCGGAGCCGGTTCTATCGTTTTGACGTTTCTCGCCGGCGCGGAAATAGATCCGGAAGTAGTCAAGAGACACCTGGCGTCGAGCGTGACAATCGGCCTGGTCGGCTTCGTCTCACCGTTTGTGGGCGTGCTTCTTTTCGCACGGTTTGTCTTCGGATGGAATTGGCAACAGGCGGAGATCGCGGGCCTTGCGCTTTCTACGACTTCCGTGGCCGTCGTTTACGCAGTCATGGTGGAAACGGGTCTTAATCGCACCGAACTTGGCAAGATCATACTGGCTGCGTGTTTTGTGAACGACCTGGGCACGGTCCTCACTCTTGGGATTCTCTTTGCAAACTACAACGGTTGGCTTGCGCTTTTTGGAGCGGTTACTGCGTTTGCGATGTGGGTGTTGCCGAAGTTCGTACCAATCTTTTTCGCGGCTGTCGGAAGTAGAGTGAGCGAGCCAGAGAGCAAGTTCATTTTGCTGATCTTGTTCTTGCTTGGAGGGGCTGCTAACCTGGCAAAAAGCGAAGCGGTGCTACCGGCTTATCTAATTGGGATGGCACTTGCACCATTTTTCCTGCGGGAGCGCATCTTAGCCCAGAGACTGAGGGTGATGGCGTTCACGCTGCTAACCCCCTTCTTTTTCTTGAAGGCGGGGGCACTTGTAAGTTTCAAGGCAATGGTTGTGTCGTTCGGTCTAATTCTGGCGTCGCTGGGTGCAAAGACTCTCACGAAGTTCGTGGGAATATGGCCGCTTACGTTTGCTTTCGGGTTCGGCAGGCGCGAAGGGATGTACACAACTCTTCTGATGTCCACAGGGCTGACGTTCGGCAGCATATGTGCCCTGTTCGGTTTGACAAATGGTATCATCGACCGCGCTCAGTATACGGTGCTTGTTGTAGCAGTGATTGGTAGCGCGGTCGTGCCGACCCTGGTTGCGCAGCGGTGGTTCCAACCCACACTCAAGCCCGCAGAGGAGGATAATAATGCCGAGTAAGATTCTTCACGGACAGGACGGCTCCAATGGCGCTTTCAAGGCGTTCGTGGAGGCGATGCGACTGGCCAAGGCGTTCGGGGCCGAGTTG
>JAOAGX010000250.1 GCA_026415535.1 Armatimonadota bacterium
GTCTATGGGTGTCGGTAGCAACCATCTTTAGTCCATTCTCTGTGATCTGGAGAAGAATACCTGTCAAGATGGCGCGGGACTCGTCTGGGCTGATCGCGAACGAGGTCTTCTCGACACCCTCGCGTAGAACGTCGTGCTCAATTTTAAACTTGACTTCTTCCAGTACTTCCGGAAGCATTGGGAACTCCTCGGCAGGAAGCCCCAAAATTGCAAATTCAGACGAGCCGCATTTTAGGTTGACCATACCGGACTCATCGACTGACAGCTGTACGTCCGTGTCCGGTAGTGCGGCCAAAACCTCCGAAAACACACGGGCCGGGATTGTCAGCGCTCCAGGTTCCAGGATGTTTGCTTCCACCACGCATTCCAATCCGAGTTCAAGATCGGTTGCTGCGAGACGGAGCCGATCCTCCTCGGTCTTAATTAGCAAGTGTCCTAGTATCGGCAGCGAAGTTCGCGCGCTAACCGCGCGTCCGGCGGTTTGCACACCCTCATGCAGTTCCTTCCTGGCGCAGATGGCCTTCACGAGCATTCCCTCCCGGATAGTATCGAGGATTACCGCGTTAGTATAACACAGCGGATGACCCCTGGCAAGACAACATGGTTTTAACGGGTCGGCATCCGCTACTCTCTTACAGGTAGTGATTGTCGGGCAAGGCTAGTCGGCGGCAGCATGCCCCGCCACACAGGGTGTGGTGGAATACCTCGGTCTGTCTTAAACCTGGTTCTGGATAAATATCTGGGACCACTACTTTGTTCGCTGGGACGAGCAATATATCCTTTCTCGCCGTTTTGTTTCGAAATCAAACACTCCGAGCAGGTATCGTGAGTTGTGTATGGAGAAGAATCGAATGGGGTGCTGAATCAATATGCATGCACGAGATGTGATGACCAAGGACGTGTTGGCTGTCAGGATTGACACGCCAGTCACGGAAATAGCTCGACTGATGGCCGAAAACAAAGTAAGTGGCGTTCCAGTGCTCGACGACGCCGATTGCGTTGTAGGCATGGTTACCGAAAACGACCTACTGCTCAAACATGCTCATCCGAAAAGCCCTCCGAGGCTTGCGTTGTTTGGTTTGTGGGTCGTGCCAGAAGAGGCTGTGGAGAAAGTCTATAGGTCAGCGCGTCCGACAGCTGTGGCTGAGGACGTAATGACTCGCGACGTTGTCACGTTTGCTGAGGACGACGACATAAGGACTATTGCCGAGACGATGGTCAAGAAAGGCATCAATCGTGTGCCAATTGTGCGCGGTTGCAAACTGGTCGGCATCGTCTCCCGAGCGGACATTCTCCGGGCGATTGCGGAAGGAAAATAGCCTTCACTCAAAATCTCACTGAGACTCCGAAGAAAACCGAGTGAAGCGTATCATAGCCTAGGTGCAGGCTCAATCTTCCGCCGGTACGCAAACGGCAGCCGAATAAGGCGGCGGGTCGGACCGTAATGTTCTTTCCGCCGTCCCATCTCCATCCTGTCACATTCGAGATGTCGATTCGTTTATTTTCATCTACAGAGATACCGGCGCCAAAGAACAGCATCGCGGCATCCGATCCAGCTCCGAACACCGCTCTAATGCCGTATGTGCCTGTTCTGGTTTCGGTGTGGTAGTCGCTGTGTGGGATTTCAGCCGGTATCACGTCGTCATCTAGGCCGAAGGAACCCGCGAACCATGACGCGACGCCGTAGTTGTGGTTGCTCAAATACTGAAGTCCAACGGCAGTTTTCCTAGCGCCTTGTCCCGGGGCTATTACTACTCCGACGTAGGACTTAAGGGCTTCGGGTTCTCGGCACTGTCTGTAGACCTGCGGCGATATAGATGATTCAGTGGGCGTTGACGCCGAGTTTTGCAATGAGTCGGCCACAGAATACAATAGGTAGTATTCACCATGGTAAGGATGGTGAAGATTTCGCTGAGTCCATTTGCGCCAATGACGTTCCATCTCGACTTTACGGCGCTTTTCAACTTCTAGCCGAACTTCTTCCTTGCGCTTTTCCTCTTTGGTCTCTGAAGTATTGTGCTCGCGCTCCTCATTTGCCTTTGCTTCTTCCTCGCCGATTTTCTTTGAACTCTCGATTTTGTTTGTGACGGACTCCGGTGGTTGGTCCTGGGCGATCGCGGGTGTGAAACACAAGACAAGGACCAGCGCAGCTGCAGCGCTTGCCAACCTACATCTGTTCATATCTTGCGTCTCCTATCTATCTATTCCTAACTAATTGGGACGCAGAATACGAAGTGCAGTTACCTGACAGTGTTGCCGGTTGACTAGGCGCGTGTAAACGTTGCTGTGACAACAACTGTTTCCCACATGGGCTTGGCCTGGTAGGAATTTTCTCATATCGTGCTACACGTTTTAACCTATGCCTTTAATGTTGCGAAGCCTACGAGCACTTAATGTGGGAGTGACGACCATGGTGCCATGATCGAAAAATGCTTTTATCAAGAGAAGAGTAATCCGCTTCTAACTGGTTGCACCACGATTGGGAACGTGTTACACTGAGCTGTCCATGACATCACAAAGGACAGTGGCCAAAGCCGCCGGTTTGATGATGGCGGCGATTCTTACGAGTCGCCTCCTGGGACTCATCCGGGAGATGTTGATTGCGCGGCAGTTCGGGCTCACCGGGCTGGTGAGCGCGTATACTGTATCGTTCAACCTGCCCGATTTACTCTACTTCTTTCTTTCCAGCGGCGCTCTGTCGGGAGCGTTTATACCGGTCTTTACCGAACGTCTTCACACCGGCCGCAATCGCGAGGCTTGGGAAATATTCAGCATAATAGCCTGCTTTATGGGGCTGGTTCTGGTGTCGGCGATATTGTTAAGCGAGGTGTTCACCGGGCCGCTCGTCCGATACCTAGCTGCTCCCGGATATACCCACGATAAGGATCTTTTTGGCCTAATCGTGTCTCTGACTCGCATCATACTGCCTTGCCAGCTCTTCTTCTTCCTAGGCGGACTGATGATGGGAACGCTCGAATCGAGACAGGATTTCCGCGCACGTGCTGCGGGACCGGTGATCTACAACTTGGGAATCATATTTGGAGTCTTGGTTCTTTCGAGGTGGTTAAGTATAGCGGGACTTGCCTGGGGAGCTATGATCGGCGCATTTGTAGGCAATATTGGTTACACGTTCTATTGCCTCAGGCGAGCCGGCTTCGAGTTTTACCCAAGTCTAAATCTCAGACATCCTGGAGTTAAAAGAGTTGGCGCTCTAGCCCTACCAGTAATCCTTGGGCTGAGTCTTCCGCAGATAGACGTGATAATCAACCGATGGTTTGCCACGTTCGTGTCCGACATTGCTCCGGCAGCCCTAAACTTCGCGAACCGACTGATGCAAGTACCACTGGGTGTGTTTGCCCAGGCTGCGGGAACGGCGATTCTGCCAACACTCTCCGCCTATGCGGCCAAGAACGCGATAGACGATCTGAGAAACGGAATCAGCTTTGGACTGAGAGTA
>JAOAGX010000251.1 GCA_026415535.1 Armatimonadota bacterium
CTGGTCTCGTGGGCTCGGAGATGTGTATAAGAGACAGGGCAAGAACGTACGCCGCGTTCACACAGGGGTCTCCATCCTTCTGATGAATGCAACACAGTTACTAAGACGGTTCCATTAGCTCGTCCACTATGTCTGGACGGATTGTTATAGTTTGCGGACCGTCTGGACCTGTCTTTTCGATCCTACTGATAACTAGGTTTACACCGGTTCTACCTATCTCAGCCTGTCTCTGAACAACCTTAACAATTGGCGGCATGTTTGCCACAGCCGGGAAACCACCGTCGAAGTAAGCCGCTAACTCGATATCCTCCGGGATTCTAAGCCCCAATTCTCTTGCGGCGCTTATTGTGCTTATAGCAAAGAAATCATTGAGCGCGAAGACTGCTGTCACCGGCTCCTTGAGCTGCCGAAGATATGCGAGTACGTGCTTGTATTCATAGTAGTCCTTCGAGAATATAATGGGCGGACAGATCAGCTCAGGATCAACACCTATCCCGTGATCGATGAGAGCCTGTTCGTAACCGCGGCGTCGCTCCACTATCGAAGTGTGTAAATTGGGCTCCACGTACGTGAAATGCGCAATACGCCTGTGGCCCCTCTCTATCAAGATGCGTGTTGCCTCATAGGCTCCCCAAAAGTGATCGCTCGCTACGTAATCGACTTCGAATTCCACGGGCTTGTGATCCAAAAAGACCAAAGGATAGCCTAGCCTTCTCAACCGGTCAAATACTGGTAGGTTGTCACGCAGAGCCACCGGTATGACCATGGCTCCCTCGATGCCCTCTTCCATCAACTTTTCAAGTTCCCCGTGCTCCGTAGCTGCACAGTTATCCGAATCAAAAAGTACTGGCTTGTATCCGCGCTTTCGAAGCTCTCGCGCAGCACTCCTTACGACTCCGGTGGGAAAAGGACCGATTATTTCCGGTACGAAAAGCGCCACAGTTTTGGTCCTGACACCGGTTTGACGACCTCCAGCAACAAACGTGCCCCGCGCTGCTCTTCGGACCAGCAATCCCTCGCTGACAAGCGAAGCGAGCGCGCGGCTGACAGTCGCTCGGTTCGCGTTGAAACGCTCTGCCAGTTCACGCTCCGGCGGTATACGGTCGCCGACAGACATGTTCTCAAGAATCTCTTTGCGTAGTATCTCGCGTATCTGCTGATATGGAGCGGGTGCTCCTGGTTCTCTAATGATCGGCATTTACCCCTCCTTGTGGTGGCGTTTCGCTACGATTCATCACTGCTTGGATTAGGCCAATTTCTCAATCAATTTACTTGATTTGAGCCAATTTGTCAACTCCTGCCTGACCACAGTTCAAACCAATCGCATATCGTGAGACTTGCAAGCGTAATTCCATCAGTCAAACTCGGTTAGAACCCGCTATGCAAATCTTAATAGTAAGTGCCAAAATCCTGGTAATTTTACCGGCTTGACACCTAGTCCGTTTGACTGTATGGTACAACCAAAGCATCGTGGTCGGATTTACAGACGGTACGCAGCGTACCCAAGGCGCTGCCGCAGGCGCCAAGTACAACAAAACCCTCAAAAGAAGGGAAGGGATTAGGCGTGATCAGAAAGCTACTACCTGTAACTCTTGCCTTGCTCGCAATGGCTTCGGCAATTAGCTATTGCGACGTGCCCCCAGCCAACCGATTCTTGTTGTGGTATCTTGGCAACACGCTTCCCACAAACCCCAACTCAGCGGGGCCGGGTATCAGATTTACGAAGCAATACCCGACTGGTGGCGGCATGCTAGACGGCGTGATTGTCAACGATCCGGAGGCTACTGACGGCAAAGCGCTGTTTATCAGCGACAACAGCACATCAGACATGGTCTGGTACAGAAGCCAGCCAGGGTGTGTATTTGACAATGCCAGCGGTGTTACCATCGTCGGTCGAGTTAAGGTAACGAACGACGTTCACGGAGAGGGCGGCAGCGCAGGCGCGAACCTCAGCATATTGGATGCAACTGAGGGAAGCGGGCTTCGATCTGGATATCATTGGGGCGGAGCCAATGGACACGTGGTCGAGACAATTCGAGGACAATCTGCACCGTTCCCAGCCGGGGACGGCAAGTATCACATTCTGCGCCTGACCGCACAGGGAAATGTATACGGGAAGCAGTGCCCGTGGAATGAGGATTTTGAGGGCTATGCAGTCGAGCAGGCTCTGGTTGGTCAAGGTGAGTGGATTGGTAACGCAAGAGGCGGTTACGACCCACAAAATCCGACCCAGCTCGTTTCCGGTCTGACTGTGGTCGATGATCCTGATGAGGCGACTCGCCCCACCTACGGGAAGGTAACGGCATTCGTGGGCGGGGACGCAATATTCCAGGGATACATTCGCGTCCTAGCAGCGCCGGAACCCAACACCAAAGAGATGGTGGTGGAATTTGATGTCAAGGGTACTACCGGAGGAAAAACCTGCTGGTTTCTCGACGTAAACGACATAAACGGCGTGAATATCTGCCAGTGGTACGGAGCTTCCTCGACTTGCAGACCGAGAATCGCCGGCACGGCAAATGTTGGCACACCACGGAATCTGACGTGCAATGGCCAGTGGGATCACTTGAAAATTGTTATCAACACGCAGACAAAGAGAGCCAAGTTTTACCTAAATGGGGAGGTTGACCCAAACTATCCAGACGGCCTGGACTACACTAATCGTCCGGGAGTAGGAGCCTGTGTAGACAAAATAGGCCAGATCGCGGTACGCAGCCCGTGGGACTATCAGGGTAGGAACGTGCTTTATTTCGACAACTTGTCGGTGAACGGCGTTCCCGTAACGGAGGGCTTCCGAACGATCAAGCTATACGTCGATGAGAACCCTCAGCCTGTTCTGACGATTTCACCTGCATCTCCCGCGTGGACAGGCTGGGCTAACAACTTCTTCGGCTTTGGCTCCAGCGACGTGACAGGCCAGCAGGATGTTTACTTCGACTGGGTAACCGCAACCAACAGAGGCGCGTTCGCTCCTGGTGAGGAAGTGAGCGTACTAGGCCACAGTTTGATACCTGGTGCTCCGGTTAGTACGATAGACGGTGCTAAGACGTCGCCGGACGGCACTCCGGTTGTCATACCTGAAGCCGTAGTGACGGCATCGTTCACAAATAATCTAACCGAGATGTCGCCCATCGGATTTGCTATTGAAAAGCCCGATCGATCACCCGGCATCAGGGTAGTACAGAGCGGTGGTTACGCGACGTCAGCGGGTGAAAAGGTTTCAATCGTCGGCTTTACAGCCACCGTAAACGGCGAGCGCGTGATACTCGCGAGCGAGATCACGAGTTTGGGCACGGGTTTCGATGTTCCGGCTCCTTTGGCAATGACCCAAAAGGCGAGTGGAGGGGGCGCATTTGGTGGCCAGCCGAACGTGTGGAACGTGTAC
>JAOAGX010000024.1 GCA_026415535.1 Armatimonadota bacterium
TATCGCTCTGATCTTGTATGGCCTTGGTATCGACGTAGATAAGCGGCCTCGCGCACGCTCCGGCGCACAAAGACACCACTGCACACACAATTAATAACCCAAACAAAACCGACCTCATTATTACGCCTCCAATGGCGACGTGCCTTTACAAGCTCCCATATTCTCAATATCGGTTTACCGGACAAAACCTGCAAGGGTATCTCACCACCTGAACGCAGGTTATTACGCGAATGGGGCGTCGTCAACCGTATCTTTGAGCTCGCGGTGCTAAGTGGCCAGCGTCGTCAATCCGGAAGTGAAATCGTTTTGAGAACCTGCAGGTAGTCTTCAGGTGTGTTAACGTTCAGAAAGCTTCGGAGTTCGGGGTCGATTTGCCTAATCTCTTCTTGGGCAACGTATGTCACGTCTAGGTTGTTGAGAACTTCGCGGATTCGCAGTCTGCCTGTTCTGATACTTGACTCAATTTTGCCTAAGCAACGCTTGCTATAAGCTCCGTGGAGTGGTTCGGGGCCAAGCGGGAGCATGGGAATTGCCGCGTCGTGATCGGTAAGCTTGGAAACTATCCAAAGGGCCAACTCGGGATTAGCCAGCGGCATATCACAGCCAAGAACGAAGTTTGCCTGGTCTGGTGATTCGGCAAGTCCAGCGTGTAGACCACTAAGCGGACCGGCGCCTTCATACACGTCGCGCACTATCGCCAGATGTTCGGCCTCTCCTACTCCCTTCAGGGCGTCAGGGACAACTTGACCAGGTCGGAGAACCACGATCACTCTACCCATCCGCTCGGCGAACCTGGTCACCAAAGAAAGAAGCAGGTTTTTCCCGTTGCTCTCTAGCAGTGCTTTTTCAGCACCCATCCGGGCACCCAGGCCGCCAGCCAGTATGATTGCTGCCATATTAGCCTTTTCTTGAGAACTGATTCCAAGCCAGAGGATTGCCCCTCTATACGGTTTGTGATTCGATATCAACCACTAACAACGCAATATCGTCCCTTAGGTGTCGGCCTGAAAAATCGTCGACCTCATCGATCAGAAGATCGACGAGCTGCCGTGGCGAGTCATTGGCGTGTAATAAGACAAATTCTTTAAGCCTTCCCAACCCGTAGAGTTCACCCCTGCGTCTAGTCTCAGTGACTCCGTCTGTGTAAAGGACTAGTCTAGCGATATCCTCGGTGCTGATTGTGCGTTGCTCGCACGCGAACGCCGTTTCTATGCCCAGCGGGATGCCGGTGATCGAAAGCTCGGTTACTTGTTCGTGATCGGCACTCACGCACAAAGGGGCTTCGTGGCCGGCATTTGCATAACACAAGGTGCGTTCCCGTTCGTTTAACACTCCGTAGAACACGGTTACAAAGAACTCCCGACCCATTTCTTGAATCAGAACTTCGCCCAGCCTGGCCATAACACGTGCCGGTGATGGGTCAACGTAAGCATAAGCTCTCAACGTATGCCTTGTAAACGCAGTGTGAGTAGCTGCCTCAACACCCTTGCCTGCCACATCCCCAATCACGATTCCAACTAAGTCGGGCGCAGGACGAAAAACGTCGAAAAAGTCGCCGCCGATCTCTGCCTCCTCAAGCGCGGCGCGGTATGAGGTCGCCAGGCGGATACCGTTAATCTTGTCCGGAACGTTTGGAAGCAAGGCTCTCTGAAGAGTTTCCGAAACGCGCCTTTCTCTAGCATAGGCCTGTCGAAGAGCTTCCTCTGCTTCCCTTAGTGCAGTAATGTCCTCCGTGGAAGCGACTGCACCGTATACACGACCCTCGGAATCGAAGAGCGGCGCTGACCCCAACAGCAGATAGTTCTTTTGACCCGACTCCGACTCAATGACCAGTTCCTCACCTCGGACAACTTCTCCGTACCTTAAGGACCTATTTATCGGCAACTCATCCGCCTTAAACGGACTGCCATCAGGGTGCATCAGCTTGCTTGAAGAAAGGTAAGCAGGAAGAGGCTGGCCAATCTCAGGCCGTTCGCCGAAAAACTCCTGAGATCGAGTGTTCATAAAAGTTATCCGCGCCTCAGGGCCTTCTACAACTATAATACCGGACGGGACAGTTTGCAGAACCGTCTGCAAGCGCTCCCGTTCGCGGGTTATTTCGGTCTCTACAATAGAGCCTTCTCGCTTCATCAAACGGTCTCGCATAAGAGCAGTCCTTGTCCATCGCCATCGTAAGTCGTCTTCACACTGTGAGCTAACGCCACCCTCCCCAACCACTATTTGTCGCCATCATAGACTAGTGCGCCACTATTCTGAACCATTCTTCCCGAGCCTATCCCTCTTGAGCCTACTCTTCTTCATCCTGAGTATAGCGAATAATCTCACCCTGGCGCCCAGATGCCATACCGCATCACGGGCACTGTCCTCGAAGCATTCCTAGCTTCGGCTCATTTAGACCCTTCTTTCATTCCCTTTTCTATCTTCGCCCAGGTGTCTCTTAATGTCACAGTGCGGTTAAAGACAAGGCGTTCTGGGGTAGAGTCCGGATCGACGCAGAAGTAGCCAAGCCGCTCAAACTGGTAACGAGTCCCAGGAGCAGCTCCTATTACACTGGGTTCGATACGACATGTCTTGGTAACAAGTGATTGGGGGTTTAAGTTGTCTATGTAGCTACCGCCGGGCGGGACGTCGTCAGGATCTGGCTTGCTGAAGAGGTGGTCGTACAGACGGACCTCGGCCTCGATCGAATGTGGCGCGGAAACCCAATGAATAGTGGCCTTAACCTTGCGTCCGTCAGGCGCATCGCCGCCTCGAGTGGCCGGATCGTATGTGCAACGCAGCTCGATTATGTTTCCGTCGGCGTCTTTAACCACCTCGTTGCATCTGATGAAGTAGGCGTACCGTAGCCTAACCTCCCGACCTGGAGCAAGCCGATAGAACTTTGGCGGAGGATCCTCACGGAAGTCGTCGCGCTCTATATAGATCTCGCGGGAGAACGGCACTTTTCTCGTGCCTGCGGACGGATCCTCGGGGTTGTTGACGGCATCGAGGTATTCAACCCCATCTTGCGTATGGGAGGGAGTAGATTCACCTGGTGAAAGCTTGGAGGCAGGCTCCTCGTTGTCGTGCGAGCGGTAGTTGGTAATCACTACCTTGAGGGGATCAAGCACGGCCATAACTCTGGACGCGGTCTTGTTCAGATCATCACGGACGCAATCTTCCAACAGCGCGATCTGGACGGTGCTTTCAACTTTTGATTTCCCCGCCACACCGATTCTGGAACAGAACTCACGTATGGCCTCGGGCGTGTAGCCTCGGCGGCGCAGTCCGGCCAGCGTAGGCAACCTCGGATCGTCCATACCTGAAACATATCCGCCGCCAACCAGTTCGATGAATCGGCGCTTGCTCATCACCATATGCGTTATACTCGACCGGGCAAACTCAATTTGCCTCGGGTGATATATGCCAAGCTGGTCGAGGAACCAATCGTAAAGCGGTCGGTGGTTCTCGTATTCAAGCGAGCACAGCGAGTGGGTGATGCCTTCAATCGAATCCTGCAGCGGGTGCGCGAAATCATACATCGGGTAGATGCACCATTTGTTGCCCTGCCGATGGTGAGAAGCATGGCGAATCCTATACATCACCGGATCCCGCATCAGGATGTTTGGCGAGGCCATATCGATCTTGGCCCTCAGCGTGCGTGCGCCGTCAGGAAACTCGCCCGCGCGCATTCGCTCGAATAGTTCCAGGTTTTCCTCGACACTGCGATTGCGGTAAGGACTTTCTATCCCAGGACGCGTGGGAGTACCGCGAGTCTCGATCAGCTCTTCCGGCGATAGATCGCAGACGTATGCCTTGCCCTTCTTGATGAGCTCTACCGCCCATTGGTACGTCTGCTCAAAATAATCAGAACCGAAGAAGAGGCGATCACCCCAGTCCACACCCAACCAGCGAACGTCCTCGATGATTGCGTCCACGTACTCGGCCTCCTCCGTCATAGGATTCGTATCATCGAACCTTAGGTTGAAGAGGCCTCCAAACTCTTGGGCAATTGAGTAGTTGATCCAGATCGCCTTAGCGTGGCCGATGTGCAGGTACGCGTTGGGCTCGGGTGGAAAACGCGTGTGAACGTGATCGAAACGCCCAGACTCTAGGTCCTGTCTGATAATCTCACGAATGAAATCGGTCGGCTGATCCTTCATCACGCCCTATTTTTGCATATAAGGCACAAGAAGGTCAATGGTACCACGAAGCAACGCCGCCGGCATCCATCTAAAAAAGCGGAGGGAGCCGCGTTATCCTTGGTCGTTGTCAAGATGCGCAGCCCCTCCGCAAACAGGGCGTCATTACTCGGCGCTGTTAAGCCATCTGTGAAATGCGATGTTCCAGATAGAGAATGTTATCGCCAGCCATTTTGACAAGGGTCAACAGTTGTTCCGCAGTTGACACCTCCTCGACCTGCTCGTCCACGTACCACTGCAGGAAGCTGCGCGTGGCATAGTCCTTCTCCTGCTCGGCAAGTTCAACCAGGTCGTTGATGCGCTTGGTAACCAAGATCTCATGCTCAAGCGTCTGCTGAACTATCTTCTCAACCGAGTTCCAATCACCCTTGGGCTCATCGATAGCCTTAATGACGACCGTTCCTCCAGCGTCAACAACATAATCAAACATCTTCATCGCATGCTCGCGTTCCTCGTCCGCGTGCTTGCGATAGTAGTCAGCAAACACCTTTAGCCCCATCTTCTCAAACGCCGCGGACATGGCCAGGTATGTGTGGGATGAGTACTGCTCGAAGTTGATCTGGTCGTTGAGCCTGTCGTTCATTTGTTGAGAAATCAACATATACGGTTTCCTCCATTGTGGCAAAAGTGCGGGGTCGAAAATCGGAAGTTCGATTCGCCCTGCCGTGGTAAAATCCTGAGCCTGTTTTACCAGTTTGAGCCCGATTCTAAACCTCAAGGCTCGGCTTTTCATTGACAGCCCGGTGGTTGGTTGGGTATCATTACGGACGTGAGGCGGGACAATGGTGAGAGCGAGAGAGCCGGCCGCATAGACCTCGTCGGCGAGGTGCTCCAAGACGTAGGCAACGAGGTTGCTGCAGTCGTCTCAGCCCCTGGTGAATACGTCTTCCGCGCGTTCACCAAATTCTTTGAGTTCATAGGTGAAAGCTCGATCCTACTGACCCGCACGGTAAGATTTATTCTGGCCGGCCGAATCGACCTTCGGGACACTGTAAACCAGATGGCGTTTATCGGGGTCGCGTCTCTCCCGATTGTGCTGGTGACCGTGGCTTTTTCGGGAGCAGTTCTCTCGCTTTACATGTCGCAGCTCGGGGTGAGATGGGGCTTTGGCGGATATACGGGCGGAGTGATCGGTCTTTCGGTCGCACGTGAGCTTGGGCCCGTGCTGACGGCAGTTGTGGTAACGGCTAGGTCGGGAAGCGCAATTGCAGCCGAGATCGGCACAATGAAAGTGACCGAGCAAATCGATGCTCTGCGAGCGCTTGCGGTTAGTCCCGTGCAATATTTGGTGGTTCCTAGACTTATTGCGGCTATAGTCATGCTGCCGGTGCTGACCATTTTCTCGGATATAATCGGCACGGTAGCGGGGTATCTGGTTGCAGTGGTGAATGGAGTCGCCGGTGGCGGATACGTGAGCAGCCTCAAATCGCAAGTTCTGCCTAGTGATGTTGTCAAGGGTCTCGTGAAGACCCTTTTCTTTGCCGTAGTGATAGTGATCGTTGGAGCGCAGCAAGGTTTGCGGACTACCGGCGGCGCCACAGGAGTCGGCAGATCGACCACCAGCGCGGTGGTCATATCGATAGTTACCATCTACATCTTGAACTTCTTCCTCGCATACGTGATGTTCGGGGGGAAGACGGCGTTCCTGTGATAAGAGCGATCCAGCTCTCATATCGTGTAGGCAACAAGACAATTCTTAACTATCTGGACCTTGCGGTCGAGAAGGGCGAAACTCTCGCCGTTATGGGAATGTCCGGTGCGGGCAAGAGCACTTTGTTGAAGTGCATCGGCGGGCTGATACGTCCTACCTTTGGCGCAGTCGAGATAGACGGTGTCGACATTACCCGCATGAAAGAGTCCGAGCTCGACGCGGTCCGTGTCAAGATCGGGATGGTGTTTCAATACGCCGCGCTCTTCGACTCGCTCAATGTGTATGAGAACGTCTCGTTCGGCTTGAGACGACACAAGCTTATGAGCGAAGAGGAGATCGCAGAGGTTGTGCGAACGCGACTAGCAATTGTCGGCCTACCGCGCACAGAGAACCTAATGCCTGCCCAGCTTTCGGGCGGAATGCAAAAGAGGGTCGGGCTTGCACGGGCACTTGCTCTGGATCCGGAAATTGTCCTTTATGATGAGCCGACCGCAGGGCTAGATCCGATCACCTCGGCCGCCATCGCCGATCTGATTGTAAAAACCAGAAACGAACTGGGCGTGACGTCGATGCTTGTCACGCACGACATTGCGACAATAAAGCGAGTTGCGAGTCGAGTAGCCATGTTGCACAGCGGAAAGATAGTCGCGGTTGGGACTGTGGAAGAAATGGAGGACCATCCCAACCCGATAGTAAGGCAGTTTATAACCGGCAGCGGCGAGGGGCCGATACGGATAACCGAATAGTTCGGCGGCCTGACGATTCGAGGTTTTCGCATCAGATCATCAAACTATTAGACACTAGGGGCCATTTCGGTGAGAATCCGAAGCGAAGCTAAAGTTGGGATGATCGTCTTCGTCGGAATACTGGCGCTCATTGTCGTCTACTGGTTCCTAGGGGGCCTTAGCCTGCGTGCGTCGACCTACCCGCTTCATGCCGTGTTCGACAACGCGCAGAAATTGCAGCGAGGTGCGGACGTGCGCATGGCCGGAGTCAAGATCGGAGTGGTAAGAGACACCAAACTCACGGAACGTGTGAAGGCACGCGTCGAAATGCTCATTGAAAACGGTTGTATGATACCGGCCGATTCGGTTGCACGAATCACCACGGGTGCTTTCCTAGGAGAATATTATGTGGAAATTGTTCCAGGCAGGAGCCGCAAAGTTATTCGCCCTGGAAATAAACTTGCGAGCGCATCATCAACTACTCCCGACGAACTTATTGAAGGCGCAAGTGAGATTTTGCGCTCGCTCAAAGGTTCAGTAAAGGGAATTAACGCCATAATGGCCGACAACAAATTGTCAATGAAGATACATAGAGCCTTGGATGCCCTCAATAGAGCGGTAGAGTCGGCGGCAGAACTGGCAGAAGCATCTTCAGCATTGGTCAAGCAGGTAGCTCCAGACGTTGCAGCGACCATATCAAACGCCAAGAAGGCATCGCAGTCCGCAGCAAATGTCGGAACAAACGTGGAAAGACTGGTGCGGGATGACCTGAGACCGAAGCTAAACTCTCTTCTAGCTGGTATAAACAAGCTGGCTGAAGACCTTGACAAAGCCGCACAGGAGTCCCAAGAACTCATCGAAGCTTATAGAAGCGGCGGACCGGCATTGGAGAAGGCCCTAACCAAGGCCGAGAAGACCATCGAAACAATCGAGGCCGCAGCAGATCAAGCGCGCGAGATGCTGACTAAGCTAAACGAGGCAAGTACCTCCATTAAGGAACTCGCTACCGACGAACAGATCAAGGCCGATCTCAAGAAGACCATTCACAACGTCTCTGAGGTCAGTGGTCAACTTAAGGAGACTGTCAGGCTTGTTACAAACAAGCTTGCACCGGGCGCGGGTCCGAGTCCAGAGGCGAAGCAAAAAGTCCCGGAATACGGATTGACATTCAACGCACTGGCCAACACCAGCGCTGGCCAGTCCAGGTTCGACGCCTACTACACCTTCATACACGGCAAGGAGTTCTACAGGGTCGGCGGATATAACATTGGAGAGAATAGCCAGTTAATAGGGCAGGGTGGCTACCCAATCGGATCTGGGGGAGCGTTCAGGTACGGTATTTATGCGTCCCGTGTTGGCATCGGATACGACCAGCGAATCGGTAAAACCGGGCTTCTTTCGATAGACCTGTTCCGGCCTAACGATCCACAGATGGAAGTCCGCACAACGGCAAAAGTTGGCGACTGGCTAGGAGTATACCTTGGCACAAACAATTTCCTAAAATCAGAAAACCGCAATCTGTTGATCGGCATTCAGTATCGGAAGTAGCAAGGAGACTCGAATGAAACTCATACTCACCCGAGATGTTCAGGATCTTGGAAAGGCGGGCGACCTCGTAAACGTAGCGGAGGGCTACGGGCGCAATTTCCTGCTTCCTCGTAAACTGGCCATCGTGGCCGACGCCGGCGCGATCAAAGCCCTTGAAAGAAAGAAGAAAATACTCGAAATCAAGGGCGAGCAGCTTTTGGCTGAAGCGCAGCAAATAGCTGAGAGGCTCAACAATCTACAGGTTGTCATCAAGGAAAAGGCTGGGTCTGGAACCAAACTGTACGGCTCGGTCACGAGCCAGGAAATAGCGGACGCCCTGCTCGAGCAACATTCCATAAAGGTGGACAAACGTAAGATTCACATCACGGAGCCAATCAAGAACATCGGCACATTCGAGGTTCCGGTCAAACTGCATCATGACGTATCGGCAACGATACACGTTGAGGTTGTGCCGACGGAAAGTTGAACGCTGACAGCCAAGCGGAAACACTGAAAGACGACCACTACGATTCGATGTTTCTGTATGAACATCCAGGACAATCGATAAAACCAAATTGGTCCTGTTTTTAGCGTTAACAGCTTAACTTTCGACTTTCCCCTGGAGGAAAGGATGGAAAAGGCGGCAACGGTTTTGGGACGTGTCCCGCCGCAGAACATTGAAGCTGAACAATCAACGCTCGGTTCCATGATGATCGAAAAGACGGCGTTGGAAAAGGGCTTGGAGATCCTCCGCGCCGAGGATTTCTATCGTCCGGCAAACGCGGAAATTTTCGACTGCCTGGCTGCCCTTGCCGAACGTGACGAACCGTGCGACCTGATTACCCTCCAAGAAGAGCTACGTAAGCGCGGTAAACTTGAAGAATGCGGCGGCACTGAGTATCTGATGGCCCTTGCCGACGTTGTTCCTACTGCCGCGAATATCGAGCACTACGCTCGCATAGTTGAAGAAAAGTCTATACTCCGACGACTTATTTCAGCCGGCACTGAGATCATCGCCATGGCGCAGAACGAGGCGGAGGATGTGGACACAATAACCGACCGGGCCGAACGGCTTATCTTCCAGGTGGCTCAGCGTCGGATCGGCGAATACTTTCGTCCGATTACCCCTCTTGTTATGTCGGCCTGGGAATGGATCGAGCGTCGCTACCGCGACAAGGGAGAAGCGTCGGGCATCCCGACTGGGTTCACAAAACTGGATCACATGACCTCCGGCCTTCAGCCTTCGGACCTCATCATTATCGCGGGCCGGCCCTCGATGGGCAAGACTTCCCTTGCACTGGATATTGCTGTCCACGCGGCCGTTAAAGCGAATCAGACCGTGGCGATATTCACCATCGAAATGTCTGCCGAACAACTTGTCCAGAGAATGCTTTGCGCGCAAGCCCGCGCAAATGCCCACCGCCTCCGCACCGGTTATTTCGAGGACGAGGAGTGGAGCAGAATCGCCAAGGCTGCCAGCGTACTTTGGGACGCGCCCATTTATATCGACGATACCACGGACATCACAGCGCTCGCCATGCGCGCAAAGTGCCGCAGGCTTAAAGCTGAGCACGGATTGGGACTGGTTGTCGTTGACTACCTCCAGTTAGTTCGCTCACAAAAACGCCTCGACAATAGGCAGCAAGAGATATCCGAAATCGCTAGAAGTCTCAAATCGCTCGCTCGCGAACTGAAGGTTCCAGTAATCGCGGTCTCCCAGCTCAGCCGCGCTCCGGAAAAGCGCGAGGACAAGCGGCCAATGTTATCTGATCTTAGGGAGTCCGGCTCTATTGAGGCTGAGGCCGACTTGGTAGCTCTGCTATTCAGGCCCGATTACTATGTTCAAAAGGAAATCGAGGATACGGAATCGATTCGCGGTAAAGAAGGGACCGGATACGATCCGGAAAAACGACAGGTAGAAGTTGCCGAGGTTATAATCGCCAAACACCGTAACGGTCCCACTGGAACTGTCAAGCTGGGCTTCGTCCGGGAGTTCGCGTCGTTCGAGAACCTGTACGAAGGCCAAGATAAATAGCACCTTGAGCGGCAAAGCTTAGTTCAGTAAGATCTGTTTCGGAGGGAATTGGATGAGTCTAATCTGGAAGATCGAAAAGCAACTCATGAGAAAGCTCGGGCTTTCTCCAATGCGTAGAGTAATAAAAGGCCTCAAAAGACGCGGCGTGGACGTTGGCAAGATGCAGGCCCTAGACATGTTCGCGGGCGATGGAACCGGATCGGTGCTCTGTTACTCGGACTCGGTTCAGCATCTGGAAGCTTGGGAACTCAACCCGGAACTGGTAGAGCGACTTAAAAAGAACCTGCCGCGTGCAGTCATTAGACAGGTAGACTCCTATGAGCAGATGCGCGTGTGCGAGGGCAAATTCGACCTCATAGTTATCGAGGCGCCTTTGTCTCTCTATGGGCCAAACCTGGAATACTGCGAACACATCGGGCTGTTCCCGCGCGTGCTGGATCTATGTAAAGACGACGCCGTCCTGATCCTCGCTGTTGCGACCGAAGTTGAACCTTTGCGCCAATATGTAGGCGACATCGACCGCGTAGGAACACCGGAGCATCTGAAGCGGCGAGCTGAGTTTTACAAAACCGACAATCCTGAAAACATTCCACTTGACAAAATGGTTTCGGCTTATTCAGAGCATTGTACTGCTGGCGGGTTCGAAGTAGAGTGGTGGTTTGCGGTTCGAAGACGCTATGCGCACACTTTGGCTCTCAAAATACGCAAGCGAGCATCGTAGTGAGTACTTTTCTTTGGAGACCTTGAGCCCACTATCGTCCCCGTAAATTCACCCCGGACGGAATGCAAGGGGCGGGTTTCCCATCGGGAGGTTAACGTTTGAAGGTCCTTGTTGTAGGCAGCGGAGGACGTGAGCACGCCCTAGCGTGGAAGCTGGCCCAGTCACCAAACGTGTCACACCTCTACGCACTCCCTGGCAACGCAGGTTCTGCTCACGTTGCAGAGTGCGTGCTCGGTAATGTGATGGATATCAACGCGGTCGCGGACTTTGCCGAGCGCGAGAAAGTCGATCTGACTGTTGTCGGCCCTGAGTCGCCGCTGATCTCTGGGATGGTCGATGAGTTTGAAAGGCGCGGCCTGAAAATCTTCGGTCCGTCGAAAGAAGCTGCGCGGATTGAGGGCAGCAAGGCATTTGCCAAGCGTCTTATGCTAGACAACGGCATTCCCACAGGACTCTGCGAGATATTCGACGATCCAGACAAGGCTACTGCTTACATCGATTCAGTTGCCAATAAGTCGACCGACCCGATCGTAGTCAAAGCAGACGGGGAAGCCGCTGGCAAGGGAGTATTCGTGTGCCCGACCAAAGAGGAAGCTATCAACGCGGTTAATACGATCATGCGGGATCGATTATTCGGCGCGTCCGGCGACACGATCGTGATCGAGGATTATCTGGATGGACCAGAAGCTACGTTTATGTGCTTCGTTGACGGCGAGGATTTCTCGCCAATGGTGCCGTCTCAAGATCACAAACGAGCCTACGATAACGACGAAGGCCCAAACACCGGCGGAATGGGCTGTTACGCACCCGTGCCAGTGTTTGGCCATGATATCAGGGCAACGGTCGTTGATACCATCGTAAGACCAACGCTTAAATCCCTTTCGAAACTGGGCATCCACTACAAAGGGGTGCTTTACGTCGGACTCGCGCTTACATCCAAGGGACCTAAAGTTGTAGAATTCAACTGTCGTTTCGGTGACCCGGAAACACAGGTTGTGTTGCCGCTTATGGACGGCGACCTTGCCGAAATTTGCCTTGCCGTGGCCGAAGGAAAGCTCGACGGGATGAGTATTGACTGGCTTGATCGGAAGGCTGTTTGCGTGGTTATGGCATCCGGCGGCTATCCGGGCGAATACGAGAAAGGCAAGATTATCACGGGAATCGAAGAAGCAGAGGCCACCGGCGCGATCGTATTTCACGCTGGGACGGAGATCAAAGACGGCAAGTTGGTCACCTCAGGCGGTCGAGTGCTGGGAGTCACCGGTATTGGTGACACGTTCGCGGAAGCTATCGACCTTGCCTATACCGGTGTTTCGAAGATTTGTTTCGATCGGGCTCACTATCGCCGGGACATAGCACGAAGGGTGGTCTCTTAATAACGAAACCTAGAAAGCAGAAATCGCGGAAACCATTTCCGGTTTTCTTGGTCTCGGGATTTCAGCGAGTGAATATTGGTTACTTCGACAATGTCCAACCGTTTGAGCGCGGTTTCGTAAGAGATAGTTAGTTGCGAGAGATTCTTCGCTGCGCTCAGAATGACATGATTCCAGGAATTACGGGGAAGACGACTCCCGTGGAGTGCTCCGTGGACCGGAATCCTATAGGAGCGATCGTATCGCTCCAAGGCTCCGGATCATAAAGTCCTAAATGACTGTGAATCACACAGAGTTACGAAAGTCGCCGTCCGTTGTCCTGAGCAATCCGTCATTCTGGCGACCAGTCGTTCTAGAAACTAGTAATCATTGGCAACTTGTATTAGGCAACTAGTTAACCTGAGCGAACCATGCCCAGGCAATTCGTCATCATGGACGACCTGTCTTGAGCAACTACTCGTTATGGTCAACTAGTCATTACCGGCAATTCGTCTTGGTTGACCTGTCCTGGGCAACTAGGCATCTTGAGCAACTCATGCTTGGACAATTCGTCATCCTGAGCGAAGCGAAGGATCTTAGAGTAATCTAATGAGCCTGAACCGCCTTATTCGGTTCTGTATTTACGTACTTTCATACTTCTCGAACATCAAACCGCCATAGGAGAATGTCTATGCCAGGAAAAGTTGCAATAGTGATGGGTAGCAAGTCGGATGCAGAAGTTATGAAGGCCGCATCCGAAGCGCTAGACGAGTTCGGGGTTGCAAACGAAACGTTCGTGATGTCGGCTCACCGCAATCCGCGGGCGGTGACGGAGTTCGCAACGACCGCCGAAGAGAAAGGCTTCGAAGTCATCATAGCTGGAGCGGGAATGGCTGCTCACCTTCCGGGAGTAATCGCGGCGCTCACACCGCTACCTGTTATCGGGGTGCCAACCAAGTCCGCCGCACTTGGCGGACTTGACTCGCTCCTTTCAATCGTACAGATGCCAGGAGGAGTACCTGTAGCAACAGTAGCAATTGACGGCGCAAAGAATGCCGGCATACTGGCAGCTCAGATATTGAGCGTTAAGTACCCAGACTTGCGCGAGGCCGTAAAAAATCACAAGGAGAAGTTGGCGAGAGGGAATTGATGGTTCGAGGATCCCATTATTTGTAGAACCCCTTTAGAACCATCAAACCCGTCGAACCGGAGGTGCAAATGATTAAGCGTTATTCAATGCCAAAGATGGCGGCAATCTGGAGCGAGGAGGCGAAGTTCCAGAGTTGGCTGGATGTAGAAATCGCCGTATGCGAAGCCCAGGAGCATTTCGGCGCGATACCGGCAGGTGTAACCGAGAAGATCAAGGCCGGGGCAAAGTTCTCGGTTGAACGGATCGAGGAAATCGAGCGCGAGGTGCACCACGACATGATCGCGTTCGTCAAATGCGTCACTGAGAACCTCGGCGAAGAGGGACACTGGCTCCATTACGGCGTGACCAGCTACGATATCGAGGACACCGCCATGGCGCTTCGCATGCGTGCGGCTTGCGATATCATCATCGAAGACCTTGAAGGTCTCGCCGAGGTGATTGCGAAGCTTGCGCGTGAGCATAAGAAGACTCCGATGATCGGTCGCACACACGGCGTGCATGCGGAGCCGATCACGTTTGGATTCAAAATGGCGGTTTGGTATAGTCAACTTCAGCGGGATATCGAGCGAATGAAGAACGCTCGCGAGGTGATATCGGTCGGCAAGATATCGGGAGCTGTTGGGATATTTGGCAACGTCAATCCAAATGTGGAGGAATTTGTCTGCGAGCGACTAGGACTCAAACCGGCACCGATTGCAACCCAGATCATCCAACGTGACAGGTACGCCGCCGTCATAGCACGTC
>JAOAGX010000252.1 GCA_026415535.1 Armatimonadota bacterium
GTGGGCTCGGAGATGTGTATAAGAGACAGCTTGATCACCGGCCAGTATATTACAGTCTCGCCCACCAACGCCCATCGTAATAACCGGATCATGCTCAAGAAGAACCAGCGCACCAGGGATTTCGCCTGACACGCACTTGGCGTGTAGATCCATTTGCAGAGCGAGAGCTTTTGTATAAGAAATTCGCGGTATGTTGTATACCAGGCACGTCTTCATCGAGCTAGGTCTCGCCTTAGTATACCTTGGGCTAACGGAGCAATCAAGCGGTTGCCATTGCAGGTGCCTGTTGAATCTTGATAGGGTCCCCTACCCCCAATACTTCCTATCCAGACTTCGGTACTGAAGCGCCTCGACCAGATGCTCCACGCCAATTTCATCAGAGCCTGCCAAGTCGGCTATCGTACGGCTGAGCTTTAGCACTCGGTCGAACGCCCTTGCAGACAGCCGAAGCTGCTCCACGCCCTGTTTGAGCGCCATTTCGGCCTCAGGGCTGAGTTTGCAGAAGGCTCTCATGTGGCGGCTGGTCATCTGAGCATTGCAGTATATTTTCGATCCGGCGAACCTCGACTGCTGGAGTTCTCGTGCCCGGCATACTCTCGCCCGAATCGCCGACGAAGGTTCGCCTGGGGATCTACTCATAAGCTGGTCCTGGCGTAGGCGGGGAACTTCTATGTGTATGTCTATCCGGTCCAGAAGCGGACCGGATATGCGTCGTACGTACTTGTGGACCATACCGGGAGTACAGGTGCAGGGCTTTAGGTGATCGTTGAAAAACCCGCACGGGCAAGGATTCATCGCCGCAACCAACATGAAGCTGGCCGGATACGTCAGCGAAGCCTGAGCTCGCGCTATTGTAACGCGGCCGTCTTCGAGCGGCTGTCGCATAACTTCAAGTACGTCCCGCTTGAATTCGGGAAGCTCGTCTAGAAACAGCACTCCGTGATGAGCCAAGCTAACTTCACCGGGCCTTGGATACGTGCCGCCCCCTGTTAGTCCAGCTGTCGATATAGTGTGGTGTGGAGTACGGAATGCCCGCCTTGTAATCAAGGCCTCGTTCGGGCTGAGTAAGCCGCAAACGCTGTAGAGTTTGGTAACTTCAAGTGCTTCGTCCCTGCTTAAAGGCGGTAGGATAGTTGGAATGCGACGCGCAAGCATCGTTTTGCCGCTTCCTGGAGGGCCTATCATGAGTATGTTATGCCCGCCTGCCGCGGCAACCTCAAGAGCGCGTTTGACCGACTCCTGTCCTTTCACCTCCGAGAAGTCTACGTCGTAAACCGGGTCATCCAGTGCGCTAAACTCACTCTGATCAAAAACCGCAGGAAGTATATGGTCGGGATCATTGAGCAGCTGTACTACCTCCGTAAGTTTCTGAACGGGGTAAACATCAATATTGCCCACGATTGCGGC
Source organism: Armatimonadota bacterium (assembly GCA_026415535.1). Classification (GTDB taxonomy): domain Bacteria; phylum Armatimonadota; class UBA5829; order UBA5829; family UBA5829; genus CALJES01. The sequence continues at coordinate 1,408 of JAOAGX010000252.1, forward strand.
CTCTTTTACATTGTGTACGGGCACAACGACCTTACGAAGTTTATGTTCTTTGGCACTCAGTGCAATAGGTAGGACGCCGCTGACCCCGCGAATCGACCCATCCAAGCTTAGCTCGCCAACTACAACCGCATCGGCAAGAAAATCCGACTCAACCTGGCCGGAAGCAGCAAGTATCCCCACGGCTATGGGCAGATCGAATGAAGGACCTTCCTTTCGGACGTCAGCAGGAGCAAGATTGATAGTGATTCGACGATTGGGGAATTCCAGACCGCTGTTTTTGATAGCGGTGCGCACTCGATCGATTGACTCGCGCACCGCAGTGTCAGGAAGCCCAACTATAGTCAACCCTGGTAGCGCCGAAGCCAGATCGACTTCGACATCCACCAGATATGCATCTATCCCAGCCACCGCGCTGGAGTTTACGTGCGCGAGCATCCGCCCTTTAACCCACCGCTCCTTTCCCACCACATTATATAGACGGCTTACACCAAGCGTCAACAACATGGTGGCCGGGTTGCCGTGATAAGCGCGTTTTTGGCGAGTTGAGATTCTTCGCTTTGCTCAGAATGACGAACTGTTCAAAATGACGAATTGTTGCAATGAGCCTATATTGTAGGCCGTTGCGATAAGATACGACCATGAGGGTGATTCTTCGCTTCGCTCAGAATGACAAATTATTCGGAATGACAGATTATTCGGAATGACAAATTATTCAGAATGACAAAATTATTCAGAACGATGTTATTTAGAACGACGTGGATTTGCTGAGACCCTCTCTGCAGTGCCGTGTGATTAGGCCGTTGCGATAATACAAGACCGCGAGGCGATTCGGCGTTCGTCGGCTGAGCAAGGAAATCGCAAAAGCCTTTATTGCAACAAGTCCCCTGTCAAACGCGCTGATACGGGCAACTCATCGCAGAGTAAATAGTATGTCTCTTTAATACGCAGACGTTGCTTTAACAACCTACACCCGTCGGCAAGGCGGCAGGAGTTCACCACTATGCTTGGCTAAGAGTAACGAAAAAACAGGCCAGGCATTAACCACGTGAACCAAGAGCGCAATCTTCGGAAGACTAAACGAGATGTGTTTGCCCATATCGCCTCAAAGCGAATGGACGAACACGCGGAAGACCTGGTGGAGCCATCCCCTCCCGATTTGCCCAATTTGGTGCTGCCGCTTGACGAACTCAATCCCAACGCCCTGTTTCAGCCATCAAAAAAAATAGACTCCCCCATCAAACTAAGGCGAGAGTTGTTAAAGCAAAGGCGCTTAAACGCCAGATTTCTGCGCAATTTCGCGCCGAAAGCCGAGTCCCAACGGATAAGCGTGGAACTCGTGGAATTCGATTGGCGAGAGCAAACGGAAGAAGATTTGACAAACTTCGCCGGAACACTCGCTGGTCACGGTGAGTGGAAAAAAGTTAGTATACCTCACTATGGTCCCCCTCTTGGCCGCAGGGTGACTTACTACCGCACGACGTTTGATCTCACGGAAGAAATGCTGACCAAAGGCTCGCTGTTTATCCGCTTCAAGGGAGTCGACTACAGGGCTCACGCATTCGTCAACGATGCGTATATCGGTTCTCACGAGGGTTTTTTTGCACTGTTCGAGTTTGATTTCACCAGGGTAGCCAAGATGGGAACGAACGTGCTCTTGGTTAAGGTGGAAAACGATGCCATATTTATGGGCAACGACTCTTGGGGCGAAGACGGTGAGAAATACGAGGGCGACAAACTTTACGCCGCCACCGGACCCGGCTACGACGAACCCGTGATCGGTTGGCACCACTGTCCACCCGGAATGGGAATATACCAAAGCGTCTTCGTTGAGGCGCGTCCTAGGATATTCATTTCGGACGTGTTCGTCCGACCACTGCTAGAAGAATCTCGCGCCGAAGCTTGGGTTGAGGTTTATAGCTGCCACGAACTAAGGCAGAGTATATCGCCTGTCTCTTATACACATCTGACGCTGCCGAC
>JAOAGX010000253.1 GCA_026415535.1 Armatimonadota bacterium
GTTGCCGTGAGTCCACCAGAAATGGAAACCGGTACGCAAGTTCCAGGCCGTTAGGACGTTGTTATAGTTGCAAGGGACATAGTCCGGTGCCGGATTGAGACCGTAAGTCTGCTCATATACACGTATAGAGCCGAATCCGACAGGAGCCAAGACGTCGTTCCTAATCGCTTCGAACAAGTTGTAGCCTGGCGTTGCTGCGTCTGAGGGTTTTGCGCTAAGCAGTGCGCGACGGATCCAATGCCCCCCGATTACACCAGATTCGTAATCGATGATTTTCTGGAGTATCGTGTCAAGGTCTGCGAAGTTGCCATAGAACGGGATTCGACCCACAATGACCTCGGGGTACCTATCTACACCGCCGGGACCGAAGTCGTGGTCGAACTCGCCGTAGTAGTTGTCGCGGTCAAGGTCCCAGTTGCCGGTAAGGTCGGCGTAGAAGTAATCTGAGGGAGCCTCGCGGTAGGTCGAGCTGCTACGGCGGGGCCAAAGCATCTTCATTGGGACGCTGCCGGTACTAGGATGGGGGTTGCCGATCAACAGGACGTATTTGAACCCTTTTGAAGCATAGTTGGCCTTCAGGTAAGCCCTGATGTTGTTGGCAGCTGTGTCACCAGTTCCTCCACCCCACTGCGACTCGGTTGCAACCGCTACTGAGAATCCGCGTGCGATCTTATGACTGATGAATGAGGCCAGCTTTGCACTTCCGGACGCGATAGCGGAGGTGGTCAGGATCAAGTAGTTGGAGGTCTGCTGAGGCTCCGCCTGTGCGAGGGGCCGAACAGAAAAGTTAGGCGCGTCATACCAACTGCGAGCTTCCTCGAAGTTTGTTGCGAGCTGAGCTACGGCTTCCAAGAAAACCGTATCGCGGTTGATAGGGCTCGTTGTGGTGGTTTGGGGCATCATCCGATAGGAAATGCGAATTTCGCCGCCTCGGTTTTCTTGAAGACGACGGGAGACCGGGTTGTATAGGTATGGATAGTATCGAATGCGAGCGAGACGCCAATTGCGCATGTTGCCTACTTCAACAATTGCAACATGCGACTGAGGGTAAAACGCATCTCGTCCATATACGAGAATGTTCCTACCTTCCTCGATCTTCTTGTTCTCACCCCAGTCCTGAACTTCGTGGTCTTCCATTAAAGCTACGAGGGGAGGAACCGGAGCGATTTCCGGCTCGGCAGTGAAGCCAACCGTGTTGCCACCGGTCAGTGTTACGGAAACGGATTCTTTGTCGGCGTTTGGAGGGAGAATGACGTGGAGGTCCCTGAATATTAGCTCGGGGTCGCCAGGCGAACCTGTTGGTGAGTATCCGGGAGCTAGTATGCGAAAACCACGCGAGTCGACCTGGAATGTGGTTTCGCACTCGGGAACCGGAATAGATATGGTATCACAGAGTGCATAGGGCGAGGCGGGGATGACGAGTGCCAAAAAAAGAAGTAAAGATCTCAACTAACAATTCCTCCTTGTTTCGGCAGGCGTAATGAGCTGTTCATCTGTACTTTGGCGACACAAAGGCAGAGCTTGTTCCCGTTAGGGGAGGCAAACCTGCAAACTTTTTGACCGCCCAACACGTCATTGTTGGCTGCAAGGCGACAAAATGGGCACATGGTTGCTCAAATATGCCACCATTATTGATAATGGCAGCTGACATAGCGTTCTGTAGAGCCACTTGCGAATGTATGTTTGACAAGCAGGCATTATATTGTCAACTAGTAGTCACTATTATTCGCGGTTAGGTTTCCGGTCTTCATCTGAAAAGCGGATTTGGCTGAGTGCCGTGTCTGTTTCGACGGCTTTACGAAACGAGAGCGCCTGCTGAAAAGCGAATTTGGGCCTTCAGAATTGGCTTGCAGGTACCGATACTTTATTGTGTCTCAGAGGGTGTGTCAAAGACGTCAGAGTAGCGGGTTTTGGTACGGTTCTTGCAGTTATACTCGCTGAGACGAATACTTTTTCTCCTTCCTTGAAGTGTTGTGGCTCTTACTCGCGTGGGTAAATGACTATTTCCCACAGCAGCCCGCAGGCGTTTATCGTCGGCGGGATTTCTTTTGTACGGAATTACTAGACTGGAAGTGGGCGCAGGAAAAAAATCTCGGTTTGGGCTAGAGAGGTGCGTTTGGTTTGCCGATAATCTTGGATGAAAACACTAAATAGGGACGAAAAGGCAAACTCTTCGAAAGAAGGGGACGCAAAGCCAACGGGACTACCTCTCCGTACTTTTTTCGGGGACATGTCGGCCGGGTTGCCGTTTCCAAACTTCGGGGTTTGCCTTTTTGCTTGTCTGGTGATATGATAAGTGCTGGCTACCCCGGAGAATAGGGAGCATGCGGGGTGAGGACAATGAAGATTTCTAAGTTGGAATCAGGAAAGGCAGCGGCTAACGCAGGTCCGGCAGAGAGCAAGATCCTTCCCGGTGAGAGGCCTAGAGGCACTGTTGCGACGCGAGCGGGTACCCAGAAACAGTTGTCACCGCTGGAAAAAGGCATGCTGGTAGCCGAAGAGGCTTTGACCAACGTTCCGGACATTCGGGAGGATGTGGTTAGGGAACTAAAAGATCGGATCGAGCGCGGAGAGTATGAAATTTGCGGGGCAGAAGTTGCCGATATGATGCTGAGAAGGCTGGCAGCAGACCGAATGCGCTGAATGTGGTGAACTTCGTGACTTGTGTAAGGCCGGGGAACATTATGCAAAATGTGCCCCGGCTGTTTTTATGTTGCGAAGGAGGAGTATTGTTGTTTGGCGGCTAATTTAGGGTTGGGCATTCGTCAGGTGAGCACTGTGGCGGCGATCTTTGCAGTTGTAAACCAGAAGGGCGGAGTTGGTAAGACTACTACGGCAGTAAGTTTGGCTGCGTGCCTTGCGGCCGAGGGGCGCAAGTGCTTGCTAGTAGATACTGATCCTCAGGGTAATGCGACGAGCGGTGTGGGAGTGGTGAAGTCAAACGTTCGCGAGTGCATGTATGATGTCCTTATCAACGACGTGCCGATCGAGCGGGTGATAGTAGCTACCGAGATCCCTAACCTATGGCTTGCTCCTGCAAAGCTTGAACTAGCTGGCGCGGAAATCGAGCTGATGTCGATGATGTCGCGGGAAACAAAGCTCAGGCAGGCCCTAAAACGAGTAGAACAGGACTACGAATTTATTGTAATAGACTGCCCTCCATCGCTGGGGCTACTTACCGTTAACGTTCTTACAGCAGCGCGATTCGCAATACTTCCCATCCAGTGTGAGTACTACGCGCTGGAAGGAATAAGCCAACTGATGAGGACTATACGGTTAGTACGCCAGCACCTGAATCCGGATCTTGAAATCGCATTTGTACTGCTCACGAT
>JAOAGX010000254.1 GCA_026415535.1 Armatimonadota bacterium
GTTACCAGAGGTGATGGCCGTCTCGGACAAGATATGCAGCTTACTCCTAGGGCCAAGCGTGTCATTGACCTTGCGTACGACGAAGCGCGCAATCTGAACAACAACTATATTGGAACTGAGCATCTGCTCCTTGGCCTGATCCGCGAAGGTGAGGGGTTGGCGGGGCGAGTTCTGCAGAAGTTGGGTGTCGACCTCGAGCGCACCCGAAGGGAAGTCATGAGCCTGCAGGATGGCGATCAGGCATCTGTCCCCGCAGCGCGCACTCGCTCTAGAACGCCCACATTGGACGAGTTCGGTCGCGACTACACCGAACTTGCTCGACAGGACAAGCTTGATCCTTGTATTGGTCGTGACAACGAGATTGAGCGCGTTATCCAGATCCTTTCCAGAAGGACCAAGAACAATCCGTGCTTGATCGGCGAGCCTGGTGTTGGAAAAACCGCCATCGCCGAAGGACTGGCTCAGCGCATTGTGAGCGGCGACACTCCCGAGACGCTCAAGGACAAGCGAATTGTGGCGCTTGACCTAGCCGGGCTGGTTGCCGGAACGAAATATCGCGGCGAGTTCGAGGAGCGGATGAAGCGTGTAATGGACGAGGTTCGCAAAGCGTCAGGCGAAGTTATATTGTTCATTGACGAGCTGCATACACTTGTGGGCGCCGGTGCTGCGGAGGGTGCTATAGACGCATCCAACATACTTAAGCCCGCACTTGCTCGCGGAGAGCTTCAGTGCATTGGCGCGACAACGATGGACGAGTACCGGAAGTATATCGAGCGAGACGCCGCACTAGAACGCCGGTTCCAGCCGATACAAGTGCGTGAGCCCACAATTGAGGAAACTATCGAAATACTGCGAGGCCTGCGAGACCGCTACGAGCGACACCACTCAGTTACTATAGATGAGTCGGCACTGATTTCGGCCGCGCAGCTTTCGTCCAGATATATCACGGACCGTGCGCTTCCTGACAAAGCGATAGACCTAATTGACGAGGCGGCTTCAAGAGTCCGTCTGCGGTTGGCTATGCCTCCGTTGGAACTTCGCCTTGCAAAGCAGGAGCTTGCGAAGGTCCAAGCTGAGCTTGTATCCTTGCCTTCCGGGTCGAACTATGATCGAGCGCCCGAGCTTCGTGCGCGAGAACAGGAGCTGAACGAGAAGATCGCCGAGCTCGAACGACGGTGGCATGAGGAGCGGCAGGACATGTCAACCGTCGTCAGCGAGGACGAGATCGCTCACATCGTTTACTCTTGGACAGGCATTCCGGTTTCAAGACTGGTTGAGGGCGAAACTGCAAAGCTTCTGAAAATGGAAGATGTTTTGCACGGTCGCCTTATCGGTCAGCACGATGCGGTTGTGGCCGTGTCCAAGGCGATCAGACGAGCGAGATCCGGTATGAAGGATCCGAAGAGGCCAATGGGCAGCTTTATCTTCCTCGGTCCGACTGGTGTCGGAAAGACTGAGCTCGCTCGAGCACTAGCGGAGTTCCTGTTCGAGACCGAGGATGCTCTGATTCGTATCGACATGTCTGAGTATATGGAGCGGTTTGCTGTTTCCAGACTGGTCGGTGCGCCTCCGGGATATGTCGGTTATGACGAAGGCGGACAGTTGACGGAAGCAGTTCGACGCAGGCCTTACTCGGTTATCCTATTGGACGAGATAGAAAAAGCCCATCCCGAGGTCTTTAACATTTTGCTCCAGGTAATGGAGGATGGTCGGCTTACCGATTCGCAGGGTAGGATTGTTGACTTCAAAAACACGATCATCATTATGACCTCGAACATAGGGGCCCAGTCGATCGCTGGCGGACCGGGAATCGGCTTCCGCGAGCTAAAGAGCCAGACCGAGACGCAACGCAGCTACGAGAGTATGAAGAATCGCATCATGGATGAAATGAAACGCACATTCAGGCCTGAGTTCCTGAACCGCGTTGACGATGTGATCGTGTTCCACCAGCTCTCGATGGAGGAGATTCTCCAGATTGTGGATCTGATGATCGACCGCGTTAGGCAACAGTTGGCTCATCGTGGTACCTATCTGGAGGTGACACAAGAAGTTAGGGAACTGCTTGCTCAAGAAGGCTTCGATCCGCAATTTGGTGCGAGGCCTTTGAGGAGAGCGGTTCAGCGCCTAATAGAGGATCCTCTTGCGGAGGAAATACTGCTGGGTAGGTTTACTTCGGGCGACACAATTCGAGCCGAAGTCGAAGACGGCAAAATATTCTTTACCAAGTCCACCGAAATCCCAGCAGTTCCAGTGGAAACCCAATCACCGTAACGTAGCTGAGGACTTTTTGCCGTTAATTTACTCTCGGAGTGCTGCGTGATCAGTAGCCTTAAAAGCTGATGCAGCTCATTCGCCAGAGGCGGTGGTTTACGTAGCACTCCCAAGATATTTCCCGTTATTCTGAAACCCCGTCATTCTGAAGTTCCGCCATTTTTGAAGCCTGTCATTTCTAAAGTCACGTCACTGAGAGGCCATGTCGTCCGAAGCCATGTGTCATTCCGAGGTCTTGTCGTTCTGAGCGCAGCGAAGAATCTCCGCCCACACATTGCACATACTGATAGAACATTTCCTCCAACGGCTATTGCGATATAACTCAACCGACGTTTTCAGTGATTCGATGCTACTCAAACAAGCGGGAAAATCGCCGAAAAACGTGCTTATCGCGAAAAACTATTCTTCCAGTGGGTATTGACAATGTTTTTCATGTCCTCTAAAATATCTTAGCACTCGACCATGACGAGTGCTAACACCATATATAACACACAAGCACTACCAAATGGGAGGTGACATAGAAAAATGATCAAGCCCCTGGGTGATAAGGTGGTTGTCGAACCACTGGAAGAGGAAGAGAAAAGCCCGGGCGGGATCATCCTTCCAGATACGGCAAAAAAGAAGCCGCAGGAAGGAGTCGTGGTAGCCGTGGGGCCTGGAAAGGTCCTTGATGACGGTTCGCGAGGTGAGATGGTCGTCAAGGAGGGCGACAGGGTGATATATGCCAAGTACGGCGGCACGGAAGTTACAGTCGACGGTAAGGAATACGTAATCCTAGACCAGGATTCTATCTATGCCATTAAAGAGTGAGTGTCTGAGTTTGTATAGTTTGAGGGACCGCCTCCCTCGAACCATCAGACCATTAAGCCATCAAACTATCAGACCGGAGGTATTGCTAACCTATGGCAGCAAAGATAATCAAGTTTGATGAAGAGGCCCGGCGTGCGTTGGAGCGTGGCGCGAACGCCGTGGCTGCGGCAGTAAAAGTAACCCTTGGTCCCAAGGGTCGCAACGTCGTGCTTGATAAGAAGTGGGGGAGTCACACCATTAC